>NZ_JBHLXE010000017.1:0-712 GCF_042432445.1 Thorsellia kenyensis
AGTGATGTCGCCCGAGCTGAGGTTACCTTGGAGGGTACCTACATCATCGATTAACTGCACATTAGCAAGATTCATTGCCGGTGGCACAAAGGTATCGACTTTAATATTAAAGGCCGGGCTTTCTGCACTGACGTTACCTGCTGCATCTGTCACTGTGATCACAAAGCTATGAATGCCATCATCTAACTCAATCGCTTTATAAGTCCATGTACCATCTAAGCCCGCTTTAACAATACCCACAACCTGACCATTCGATTTATCATAGATGGTCACAGTTCCACTCGCCTCTGCTTTACCACGCAGTACTGGAGAGGAATCATTCGTTAAGCCATTTTGTTGAATAGGCCCTAATTGTGGTGGTACGGTGTCTTCAACTGAATCAATACTACCTACGCTTGGTGCGTTTGTATCAACATCAACGTTGAAGTACGCTTTAACAATATTGCCCGACTTACTTGTCGTTCTGATTTCATAGGTATGTTTGCCATCACCAAAGAATGCACTTGGGATGTTAAACGTCCAGCGGCCTGTCGCATCCGCCACCGGTGGATTCACACCACTTAATGGAATGCCATTTTCTAATATTTCAATCACAGAGCCAGGCGTCGCAGTACCGACTAATACAGGCGTCTTATCATTAGTTAAACCATTATTCTTAATTTGTACCGTGGCATTGTTCTCATTGCCAAAGTTATCTTCAAGGTAATCAACA
>NZ_JBHLXE010000018.1:0-2152 GCF_042432445.1 Thorsellia kenyensis
ATTTTGCAAATTCATTCTTTTGCTGTGGGGTAAAATTAACACGAATTTTTTTAGGTTCTGTTGTCAGAATATAGTCTCCTATTTTTTGTTATTATAGACTAAAGATGATTACAGGAAAATCATACCACCATAGCTTTATTTTTATTTTTCCTTTTTAAATCAGCTTCTAGCTCCTTGTTCTTATCCTTAAGTGTTTTTAATTCAGCTGTTTGTACATTACTGTTTTTCTTTTCAGAACTCTCAATAAACTCCCTTTTCCAAGACTTTAATTGATGTTCAAAAATGCCTTTCATACGGCACCATTGGCTGAGTTCTTCGCCAGTTAAAGCATGAGATTCTGCAATGGCTAATAATTTTTCTTGAGCTGGCCAGTGTTTACCTATCAGAAGAGAGTTGATTTAATTCTTCTCTATGGTTTCTAAACCAAGCATCTAAAGAGCTTTGGGATATATTGATTTCTTTAGCTATATCTTTCAGAGAACGATCTCCTCTGTTATTAGCTAATTTAATTGCATTCATTTTAAATTCATCTGAAAATTTTGGGTTAGCCATTTTTCTAAATCTCCTATTATTTAATGATAGTGTACTATAAAATTATTAATAACTATCCTAGTTCATAGGGGTAATAACAGAACTTTAAACATCATGATAAGCGCTTAAGCCGATGCTCCTAAACGATTTTTTTATTGGCTATGAGCACATTCAATAGGTTAATAATTTGCTCCCAACCAATGAGTGTATTTATCGTATCAAACTCTTCAAAAGCTTTATGTTGTTTAATACTATTATTAGTGAATTAAAGCTAGGTTGAATATTTCCACAACACAAGTCTTTAGCTTATAGAATTAATTTTGTTAATTATATATTTATTAGTGTAAAAATAAATAGATTGAATATCACACATAAATTCAAGGCTCTCATTTAGGGTGCTTTATTCTTATTTTTATTCTATCAACTTTATCATTTCGTATTTGAAACCTTAGACTATAAGGCCCTAGAGAATACAATATCTCGTCATTAATTTTTTCAAATTCAATGTCTCGATAGTTAGCCATAATTTTAGATAAAGGATTTCTGTAATACCCCCATTTTTAACTCGAATTAAAAATAGAAACTTTGTTAATTTAGTTTAAATTTAGGTGGTACATGGCCTATTGCTGAATGTGGCCTTTCGTTATTGTACATCCATAGCCACTGGGTCGCAATATTCTGAGCTTCATACAAACTATCGAACAAATACATATCCAATAATTCTTCCCGAACGGTTCTATTAAAACGCTCTACATAAGCATTTTGTGTTGGTTTACCAGGTTCAATATAAAGTAATTGAATGCCTTCTTTTTTAGCCCAATCTCTCAGTTTACCACTAATATATTCTGGCCCATTATCACATCTTAAGATTTTGGGTTTTCCCCTCCACTCGATAATCCGCTTTAATGAATCAATAACACGATCACTTGATAGTGAAAAATCAATATCTAGACATAACCCTTCACGATTAAAATCATCAATCACATTAAACGTCCTTATTCCTTTACCCGTCGATAAAGCATCTGACATAAAGTCCATTGACCAAACGACATTGGGTTGCTCTGGGATAGCAAGTGCATCAGGATTATCACGTTTAATCCTCTTTCTAGGTTTTATCCGAAGATTGAGTTCAAGTTCACAATAAATACGATAAACACGCTTATGGTTCCAAGTCCTACCTTTGACGTTGCGTAAGTAGTCAAAACAGAGTTTAAATCCCCATCGCTTATGTTCATCAATAAGTTGAAGTAACTCATCAGCTATCTGAACATTTTCATCTGATAATCTGGCCGAATAGCCCTATCAATTAGGATAGTTGTTAATAATTTTATAGTACACTATCATTAAATAATAGGAGATTTAAAAATATGGCTAACCCAAAATTTTCAGATGAATTTAAAATGAATGCAATTAAATTGGCTAATAACAGAGGAGACCGGTCTCTGAAAGATGTAGCCAAAGAACTCAATATATCCAAAAGCTCTTTAGATGCTTGGCTTAGAAATCATAGAGAACAATTAAATCAACTCTCTTCAGATAGTAGACAGTGGTCAGGTCAAGAAAAATTATTAGCCATTGCAGAATCTCATGCTTTAACTGGCGAAGAACTCAGCCAATGGTG
>NZ_JBHLXE010000019.1:0-907 GCF_042432445.1 Thorsellia kenyensis
GCTCAATGGCCCAATTTCTACAAACCAGGTATTGCCCGTGACTGTCGCTTGTTTCCAAGTCTTACCACCATCAAAGGTCACTTTAACCAGTTCATCTGTCCCGAGATTTTTACCTAAAATTCCTGACACGGTAATGATATTTTCACTGGTCTTGAAGTCGCCCTCAACCCCTGTGTCTGGGCTAATCGCTTGGATGTCGATGCTGTTCGTGTTATCCGGTCCTTTGGTGTCAACAACCACTTTTTGTGTGTCAGTGGCACCGACATTACCAGCTAAGTCAACCACACGGACTTGAACGTTATATTCGCCATCAGCTAAGACTTTAGTGGTATTGTCATAGTACCAGCTGTTGCCCGTAGGTATCGCAAATGCCCACGTCTTACCACCATCTAAACTGATTTCGATACGTTCATCCGCAGATAAACCACGGCTTAAGCTGCCCGAGAAAGTTAAGGTGTTATCTTTCGTAATAAAGTCACCTGCAAACTCGGTATCTTCTGTGATAGAGGTAATGTCTACAGTAATGCCTTCTGGTGCTTTGGTATCAACGATAATCGTCCAGTTTGCATCTTTGCTGCCCACGTTACCTACCTCGGTCACTGCAGCAATCGAGATTTTCTGTGAGCCATCCGTTAATGGTGTAGTGAACTGATAGGTCCATGTGCCGTTCGGTTGAACCGTCGCACGACCGACTTCGTTAACCCCCACAAAAACAGCGATTTCTTTTGCATACGCCGGTGCATTAACCCCTGTAATCGTCGGCAAGGTATCATCAGTGATGTCGCCCGAGCTGAGGTTACCTTGGAGGGTACCTACATCATCGATTAACTGCACATTAGCCAGATTCATTGCCGGTGGCACGAAGGTATCGACTTTAATATTAAAGGCCGGGCTTTCTGCACTGACG
>NZ_JBHLXE010000020.1:0-3479 GCF_042432445.1 Thorsellia kenyensis
TTCTTCCTCCATCTGAGATAAGTTGCATAGGAGAGACCTATCACCTCGCAACATCTAATAGGTCTGACGCCAGAAGCAATAGCTTCACCAATTAACTCTAATAGTTTAGTGCGCGTTGATGTTTCGGTTAATCATCCTCTCCCGAAATCAACGCATTGAACTTTTTTGATAGCACCATATAACGCAGCGCTTTCAGCTAATGCTTTATTCTTCTTTTTTAAATCGGCTTCTAGCGCCTTATTCTTATCCTTGAGTGTTTTTAATTCAGTCGTTTGTGCATGACTGTTTTTCTTTTCAGAACTCTCAATAAACTCCCTTTTCCAAGACTTTAATTGATGTTCAAAAATGCCTTTCTTTCGGCACCACTGACTGAGCTCCTCTCCAGTTAAAGCATGAGATTCTGCAATGGCTAATAATTTTTCTTGAGCTGACCACTGTCTACTATCTGAAGAGAGTTGATTTAATTGTTCTCTATGATTTCTAAGCCAAGCATCTAAAGAGCTTTTAGATATATTGAGTTCTTTGGCTACATCTTTCAGAGACCGGTCTCCTCTGTTATTAGCCAATTTAATTGCATTCATTTTAAATTCATCTGAAAATTTAGGGTTAGCCATATTATTAATATCTCCTATTATTTAATGATAGTGTACTATAAAATTATTAACAACTATCCTAATTGATAGGGACCTTCAACTTGCTTCAGTGCCGCCTTGGCGGCTAATTTTGCCGCTGCTTTTGTGGTGCTGTTTTGAGCAGTTGCCTCTCGTTTTACTCAAATACAAAAATCCCCATTAAATGAGGATTTTGTATTTGTTAACATGATTTAGTAGGGTTTAACAATCGTTCGCCATTCAGTGCCATCATATAATGCGGCTCTAGAGTGGTTGGTGATTAAGAGTACCCCATCGCGCGCATCCATATGCCCACCATACTGAATGTAAACGCCATTTCCATCGACTATCTCTAATGCATCGCCATTGAGGATTTTCAACTCGTTATCGGATGCCAGCCAAAGTTTATCTTGAAACCAAAGTAAGTCATTCCATAATATGGTTGAGCGGCCTTTAATGAGTAGTTCCCATGTATTCTCTTTTCCACGCCACACACTGCAACCTTCGCCACCAATATAAACATAACCATCACCCGCACAACATACCGTGCTCAGTTGCTCGTTGCTAGGAAAACCACATTGTTGCCAACGTGCCCCATCGTAACGCCATACATCTCCCGCACCGCCTACGGCGTACATGTTTTGTTGACTGAAACCATCCATATCGCGAAATCCTAGTTCTGAAGAAGGCAGTTTTTCAATTCCTTCATCAAAGGACTCCCATTGCCCAACATCAACACGTCGGTATATTTCTCTAAATAAGCACACGGCATAGGTATAACCTTCGATGCAGACTAAACGCATTGGATTAACCATTTCATCTGGCTTGATATACTCAATCGGAAATGGACCCCCTGCGCCCATTACACTTATCGCACCTTCACCACGACTTGATAACAATCCCTGTGGCCGAGGTAACAACCCCACACCCGTTTTAGGAAAACTAAATCCACTTAACTTATCATAAGATATACCGTCAAATGGATCTCGATGTAAATAAACAGCTAACAATACCGACTGTATCTCAGAGTCGTATAGCAGTGATGCTTCTTCTGCTGGCAAATCCTTTCTGAGTGCAAAATAATGAATGTTTTTATCTCTAACGGAACAGTCAACAATTAAATAGTCTTTAAAAATTTTCTTCCAGTCACTTTCAGTGACAAATGACTGATTTCTTGTAATATTATTCATAATTTTCCTCTAGATTATTCTCGGTTCCCAATTGATTCATCTGTCATCGGTAGGCCATTTTTATCAATTGGCTTAATTCGGCTATCCTCACACTTATCAAGATAGTAGCCCTCTAATTGCGATTTGATACATTCTTTTGAGCAGTTCGAAAATCTAAACGCTTTTTGATGCGATTCCGCCGCGTTTTCTATTACTTGCTCCATACTCATTGTACCTGCTGAGTCTAGCTCATCTTTCTTGATAGCCCTATCAATTAGGATAGTTGTTAATAATTTTATAGTACACTATCATTAAATAATAGCAGATTTAAAAATATGGCTAACCCAAAATTTTCAGATGAATTTAAAATGAATGCAATTAAATTGGCTAATAACAGAGGAGACAGGTCTCTGAAAGATGTAGCCTAAGAACTCAATATATCTAAAAGCTCTTTAGATGCTTGGCTTAGAAATCATAGAGAACAATTAAATCAACTCTCTTCAGATAGTAGACAGTGGTCAGCTCAAGAAAAATTATTAGCCATTGCAGAATCTCATGCTTTAACTGGCGAAGAACTCAGCCAACGGTGCCGTATGAAAGGCATTTTTGAACATCAATTAAAGTCTTGGAAAAGGGAGTTTAGGTTGAGCGTATTAATTCATCGTGTTGTGAAAATGACATAGATTACTCCTTGGTCAAATGCTCAAAGTCGAATTATCTTTTTTGACTTCATATCAGAACCGTTTGCACTAAATCAATAAAGTGTTTAAATGAATCGAATTTATTCATTATCCTGAGCTGTCTTCTCATACTCAAAGGTCCCATCCCATTCGGGTAACTTGGCCGGTGGTAAAGGGACTATCTTATCTATATCTGGGAATTTGAAATTTTCATTACGTCGAATTTTTTCGGCAATTATTTCATATCGCCTCACCCTTTCTTCATCCACTTTAGCTTGCCCTAAGTAGAAACCATCGCTGGGTTTAGTGATGCTAAATCCATGAATTAAAGCCCTAACAGAATAAAGCCCACCATGACGTGCGCCTATCTGATAAGCTTCTGCTGATTTATCGAATATTTTATCGATTCGATAATCTGAACCGAGTCTACGCGCAGCTTCATGGTGACCTTGCTCTGCGGCACATTTGAGCATGGCTCTACCAATTTCTGGTCGATAAGCTGGATTATCTACCCCATCTTTGGTGTAGTTAATCAGCCTCTTTGAAGCAAATATATCACCTAACTTTGCTTGCGCTTCTTTATTCCCCAAATCCGCGGCCCTGCGATAGTATGCTAAGCCTTTTGTTACATCTCGCTCAACCATAAAACCACGGCTTAAAAAGAACCCCATTTGATAAAAACCACTGGCGACATTTAATGACATAAGATGCTCAACCCAATATAAAGCTTCTTCACCGTGTGTCATTCCTTCTTTAGCCACCCCCTTACCCTCAATCAGAAGATTTTGCAAATTAATCATTGCTTTAATATGCCCTTGCTCTGCCGCATGACGGTACCCGACAACCAACCTATCATCTGCTTCTGACGAGTAACGGTGTTTTTTCTGTAGTGCCCTCGTCTCTTTAAACAATTTGTCAGATTCTAGGGTAAATACGGGGTAAGTTGTCACTTCATATTCAGGGGGAGATTAAACTTTTGCCAGCTTCATCAGCATTTAAAATCATCCCCTTGTTAAATT
>NZ_JBHLXE010000021.1:0-1264 GCF_042432445.1 Thorsellia kenyensis
TTTGGTGTCAACAACCACTTTTTGTGTGTCAGTGGCACCAACATTACCAGCTAAGTCAACCACACGGACTTGAACGTTATATTCACCATCAGCTAAGACTTTAGTGGTATTGTCATAGTACCAGCTGTTACCCGTAGGTATCGCAAATGCCCACGTCTTACCACCATCTAAACTGATTTCGATACGTTCATCCGCAGATAAACCACGGCTTAAGCTGCCCGAGAAAGTTAAGGTGTTATCTTTCGTAATAAAGTCACCTGCAAACTCGGTATCTTCTGTAATAGAGGTAATGTCTACGGTAATGCCTTCTGGTGCTTTGGTATCAACGATAATCGTCCAGTTTGCATCTTTGCTGCCCACGTTACCTACCTCGGTCACTGCTGCAATCGAGATTTTTTGTGAGCCATCCGTTAATGGTGTAGTGAACTGATAGGTCCATGTGCCGTTCGGTTGAACCGTCGCACGACCGACTTCGTTAACTCCCACAAAAACAGCGATTTCTTTTGCATACGCCGGAGCATTAACTCCTGTAATCGTCGGCAAGGTATCATCAGTGATGTCGCCCGAGCTGAGGTTACCTTGGAGGGTACCTACATCATCGATTAACTGCACATTAGCAAGATTCATTGCCGGTGGCACGAAGGTATCGACTTTAATATTAAAGGCCGGGCTTTCTGCACTGACGTTACCTGCTGCATCTGTCACTGTGATCACAAAGCTATGGATACCATCATCTAACTCAATCGCTTTATAAGTCCATGTACCATCTAAGTTCGCTTTAACGATACCCACAACCTGACCATTCGATTTATCATAGATGGTCACAGTTCCACTCGCCTCTGCTTTACCACGCAGTACTGGAGAGGAATCATTCGTTAAGCCATTTTGTTGAATAGGCCCTAATTGTGGTGGTACGGTGTCTTCGACTGAATCAATACTACCTACGCTTGGTGCGTTTGTATCAACATCAACGTTGAAGGTGGTTTTAAAGACATTACCTGACTTACTTGTCGTTCTGATTTCATAGGTATGTTTGCCATCACCAAAGAATGCACTTGGGATGTTAAACGTCCAGCGGCCTGTCGCATCCGCCACCGGTGGATTCACACCACTTAATGGAATGCCATTTTCTAATATTTCAATCACAGAGCCAGGCGTCGCAGTACCGACTAATACAGGCGTCTTATCATTAGTTAAGCCATTATTCTTAATTTGTACCGTGGCATTGTTCTCATTGCCAAAGTTATCTTCAAGGTAATCAACA
>NZ_JBHLXE010000022.1:0-519 GCF_042432445.1 Thorsellia kenyensis
ACTTTAATTGATGTTCAAAAATGCCTTTCATACGGCACCATTGGCTGAGTTCTTCGCCAGTTAAAGTATGAGATTCTGCAATGGCTAATAATTTTTCTTGAGCTGACCACTGTCTACTATCTGAAGAGAGCTGATTTAATTGTTCTCTATGATTTCTAAGCCAAGCATCTAAAGAGCTTTTAGATATATTGAGTTCTTTGGCTACATCTTTCAGAGACCGGTCTCCTCTGTTATTAGCCAATTTAATTGCATTCATTTTAAATTCATCTGAAAATTTTGGGTTAGCCATATTTCTAAATCTCCTATTATTTAATGATAGTGTACTATAAAATTATTAACAACTATCCTAATTGATAGGGTTATGCAGATGTTCCGCAAAAGTGGCTCTTCATCCGCTCTCAAGCTGGACGAGAACGTGCACTCAAAACTTTTGATAAAGATGTTGCAAAAGGTAAGGTGCGTGAGGAGAAACAACTGAGTAGCCTGATGAAGAAAAACTTCTCATGTGAGCACGATGCC
>NZ_JBHLXE010000023.1:0-865 GCF_042432445.1 Thorsellia kenyensis
ACCCGGATTAGGGGAGACATTATCAAAGACGCTATCAAGCGTAAGCTCATCGGCAGGAGCAGTGCTCACCTCAGTATCTACCGTTAACTCAAATCCCGCTGCAGGAACAGATGCAGTCAAGTTACCTGCTTTATCTGCCGCTTTAAATTGGATGTTGTACGTGCCATCAACTAGCGCTAAGCTCTCTGGTAATTCAAATGTCCATTTGCCCTCGGCATCCACGAACACTTTATTGTCCATTTCAACCAGATTGCCATTGATGTAAAGCTTGATTTCTGCACCTTTCTCACCACGACCGTTGAAGATAGGTGTCTTATCATTGGTGGTGTCACCTGATTTAAGCTCAAATAAGCCCTCTGCACCACCCGGATTAGGCAACACATTATCAAATACGCTATCAAGCGTGAGCTCATCGGCAGGATCAGTACTCACCTCTGTATCTACCGTTAACTCAAATCCTGCTGCAGGAACAAATGCCGTTAAGTTACCCGCTTTATCTGCCGCTTTAAATTGAATGTTGTACGTACCATCAACAAGCGCTAAGTTCTCTGGTAATTCAAATGTCCATTTGCCCTCGGCATCCACGAACACTTTATTGTCCATTTCAACCAAATTACCATTGATGTAAAGCTTGATTTCTGCACCTTTCTCACCACGACCATTGAAGATAGGTGTCTTATCATTGGTGGTGTCACCTGATTTAAGCTCAAATAAGCCCTCTGCACCGCCCGGATTAGGCAACACATTATCAAACACGCTATCAAGCATGAGCTCATCGGCAGGATCAGTACTCACCTCTGTATCTACCGTTAACTCAAAACCAGTGGCAGGAACAGGATCACTTAAGTTACCTGATTTATCCTCT
>NZ_JBHLXE010000024.1:0-348 GCF_042432445.1 Thorsellia kenyensis
AGATATTGATGAAAGACCTGAAGCAGCCAATAACCGAACACGAATCGGTGACTGGGAAGCTGATACCATGATTGGAAACAAACACAAAGGTGCATTAGCAACCTTGGATGAGCGAAAATCAAAACTACGACTAGCTTTGCCAGTTAGTCGTAAAAGCGCTGAAGAGGTCACGCATGCGATTACGCAAATGCTTGAACCTATAAAAGAAGTAGTGCTAAGCATCACATTTGATAATGGCAGGGAGTTTGCAGCGCATGAAGTGATAGCAAGCAGATTAGGATGCGAAACATATTTTGCTAAGCCTTATCATTCTTGGGAAAGAGGGCAAAATGAAAACGCAAATGGCCT
>NZ_JBHLXE010000024.1:400-102657 GCF_042432445.1 Thorsellia kenyensis
AAATGTTTGGGTTATAGAACGCCCTATGAAGTATTCGAAGAACTAACAGGCATAACCAGAGAAAAAATTATCGTGGGGTATGCACTTATGTCTTGAATTCACCTTGACTTTATTTTGTATTTTAATAATTAATGAGTTAACTTAATTTTGCAACCAGCTCAACTCTAACTGCTTATATCTAACTGCTTATATTGCCTTACTCCCAACACCGCTAATAAAAGAATATTCAGAGTGAAAATAACGTAAACTCTAGCTCGCATATAAAATACAAATTATCTTAAATAAAAAGGTCTACATGAATAGTCAAATTGCCGTAATGTATGGGTTCTTCATCTACATCCCCCCAATCAACAGCATAAGTGCAATAACTGGATTATCAATGGTACCTATTTAAAAACTTTAATACTTCTAAAAAAAATGTAAAATTTGTTGGGCAAACCCATCAAAGTGATAAAGTAAATACTTTAGGTGCTTAATGCTTTCACATTTTCATGGTACTTTTTTATATTATTAACTGCTATCTAGATTAACTTCAGTTTACGCAATTAATTCCCTAAAGCAAAGAATAATATACTTTTAAGGACATAATTCATTATTAAGGATAACATCATGACAATAAAAAATTTTAAAATGCCTGGCTTAGCTTGGCAAATATTTATAGGTATGCTACTTGGAATCATTACAGGCTGGATTTTTAGAGAAAATCCTCACTTATCAACTGTACTTACTCCAATAGGTGACATTTTTCTCCGACTGATAAAAATGATTATTATCCCAATTGTTGTGACTAGTATTGTGGTTGCAATTGCAAATAGTGGAGACGCTAAAGCACTCGGTAAATTAGGTGGTAAAACCTTACTTTATTTTGAAATAATTACTACTTTAGCAATTATTATAGGTATTTTATCTGCTAATATTTTTCAACCAGGTGCAGGCATTGACTTTAGCCAATTAACTCAAAACGATATTACTAAATATGTCAAAACAGCCACTAGCCAAGAGCAAATGAGCCTTATGGATACGATAGTCCATATCGTGCCAACCAACCCTTTTGCTGCAATAGCCAATGGAGACATGCTCGCTATCATATTCTTCTCTGTCGTTTTTGGTTTGGGGTTATCGGCAGCAAAAGAAAGCGGTAAGCCTGTGATCAATATCCTAAAAGGTTCAGCTGATACCATGTTTATCATTACCCATCAAATAATGAGACTAGCCCCTATTGGTGTCTTTGCTCTTATAGGAATGACAGTAGCAAATTATGGTCTCGCATCTTTAATCCCTTTAGGTAAATTAGTTTTAGTTATTTACGGCACTATGTTCTTTTTTGTCTTTGTGATACTAGGATCTGTAGCAAAAATTTTTAACTATAGAATTATGGACTTAATCAAATTGCTCAAAGACGAAATTATTCTGGCCTTTTCAACAGCAAGCTCTGAAGCTGTTATGCCAAGACTAATGAGTAAGGTTGAATCTATTGGTGTACCTAAGCATATCTCCTCATTTGTCATTCCTACAGGATATTCCTTCAATTTAGATGGTTCAACACTTTATCAAGCGATTGCAGCTATATTTATTACTCAAATGTATGGCATCGATTTTCCCATTATTGAACAGATATCTCTTGTATTAGTCCTCATGATTACGTCAAAAGGTATAGCTGGGGTTCCTGGTGTATCGATAGTCGTCTTAGTCACTACTCTTGGTGTAAAAGGTTTACCTGTTGAAGGAATCGCTTATATCGTTGGTATTGATCGTATTCTTGATATGGGCAGGACTGCTGTTAATGTCATTGGTAATGGTCTAGCTGCAATTATTATTGCAAAATGGCAAGGTGAATTTAAAAAAAATACTGCTTAGCTAATTAATAATTTGTATTTATATTAAGTATTTGCCTATTTTTGGAATTATTTTAAATTTGAAAGTAGGCAAATAATAAAATTCAGATTCATTGAAAATGATTATTAATCTATTGCATACAACGGATTAATAAGTTTAAGTTTCTTTTAAGCCTCTATTTAAGTATGTGAACCACATCACTCATTTTAGATGCAATATGATAAAAAAGCTAAAAACAGAAAGGTTCCGTTTTTAGCTTGCTAAATAAAAAATTGACTAAACAAAACTTAATTAAACAAAGTAATCAAAACAAGTGAACCTTTAATTACAAGTACATTTAAAAAATCCACCAAAAAAGCACCCACAAGTGGCACAATGAAAAATGCTATGTGTGAAGGTCCATAAATTTTAGTGACTGCCTGCATATTAGCTATCGCCGTTGGAGTGGCACCTAAGCCAAATCCACAATGACCCCCTGCTAATACCGCGGCATCATAGTTTTTACCCATTATTCTAAAGGTTATAAACACAGCATATAACGCCATTAATAAACCTTGAGCGGCAAGAATAATAAGTACAGGTAAAGCTAAATCTAGAATTTCCCATAACCTTAAACGCATAACCGCCATCGCAAGGAAAAAAGATAAGCTAACATTTCCTATTATTGATACTGATTTTTCAATCACATTATAAATACGAGTAACCGATAAAACATTTCTTAATAAAACACCCATAAGCATAATCGCAACAAATGCTGGTAATTTAAAATATGGCGTGATTAAACTGCTGATATAAGAGCCTATAGACAAGCAAATTGCAATTAATATAATAGATTCTGTAAATGAACGCGTTGATACATCACGCGGATCTTGAGGATTCTCAAATCCACTAGGTGGCAATTCATCATCGGGTACTCCATCTGGTGTAGTTGTTTTTTTAACCAAATATCTTGCTACTGGTCCCCCTATTATCCCCCCCATCACCAAACCAAAAGTCGCACAAGCAATAGCGATTTCTTTTGCGCCTGTTATATTATAATCATTACTAAACACATCGCCCCAGGAATTAGCTGTTGCATGGCCTCCAGATAGAGTAATTGAAGCGGCTAGGAGTCCTACATGCGGATCTAGGCCAAACAAACTGGCAAGGGATATTCCCAATAAGTTTTGTAAAATTAACAAACCTAAAATAGCAACCACAAATATGCCTAGTTTACTACCACCTGTCGCTAACTTGCGTAAATCGGCATTTAATCCAACCGTTGCAAAAAACATAAACATTAAAGCGTTTTGCAATGTATCAATATTAAATTGAATATCTACATTAGCAGTGGTTCTTAGAAGCGTAATTAAAAAAGCCACAACTAATCCACCTGCAACAGCTTCAGGAATTGAATAACGATTCAAAAAACCAATTTTTTTTACACATTTACGTCCAAGAATCAAGACAAATCCAGCTGCAACTAGTCCCGTATAATTATCCACGGAAATGAGCGTTAAATCAGAAGGCATTTTTGAGCTCCTTTATAATCAAAATAATTCTGAATATTTTAAAGTGTGTCATCATTATAACAAATCTTTACGGAATTTGATTTTTATATGTTATGTATTATGTAAATAGCTATCAGAATTAACATATTCTCTTCATAAAAGTAAAAATGCTATAAGCATACAGTGCTCTTTAGAATACAAAGTTTCTTAATAAATAATACAAAATTATTTATATGACTAGAGCTTAAATAGAAACTTTAACTCTTTTAAATTACGCAAACTATAATCGAACAAACCACTGTTGTGTCTTTTCCCCTTATTAGAACTGTTACACTTATTCTTTTTTAGTTTCATCAGGATTTTTTTGTCCTGGTTTCTTATAATATTTTTTAGTATCTATCTTATTTAATTCAACAAGATGATTAATAAACACTCCAATAAGAAAGATAATTATTAACCACCAATATTTTTCCAAAAATTCCATGAGCTATCCCAAAATATTTTTCATAATTGAAGTGTAAATTTTACTTAACGTAGTTAAATCACTTAAAGAAACACATTCATCAACTTTGTGAATGGTTGAATTTAAAGGGCCAATCTCTACAACTTGCGTTCCCATCGTCGCAATAAAACGGCCATCTGAAGTTCCACCAGAGGTTTCGAGCTGTGGAGTCAAACCGACATGCTCAGTGACTGCATTAGAAACGGCCTCAACAAGTTGGTCATCAGTTGTTAGGAAAGGTAAACCTGATAAACGCCATTCAATATTATATTTTAATCCTTGAGAATCGAGTATTTCCTTTACTCTAAACTGAATACCATCAACGCTCAGTTCGGTACTGAATCTAAAATTAAACTGTACCTGTAGTTCTCCAGGGATAACATTTGGGCTACCCGTTCCTGCATGGATATTAGCTATTTGCATTGTTGTAGGAGGGAAAAAAGCGTTCCCTTCATCCCATACTTCATTCACTAATTTTTCCAGTGCTTCGAGGGATTGATGCACTGGATTAACAGCCAAGTGAGGATAAGCTACATGTCCTTGAACACCATGAATAGTCAAATAGGCACTAAGAGAACCTCTACGTCCATTTTTGACTACATCACCTATACGTTCTCTACTAGAAGGTTCACCCACAACACAGTACTCTATGGATTCATTTCTTTTTTTTAATACTTCGACAATTCGCTGTGTTCCATCAATAGCTTTGTCCTCTTCATCAGAGGTGATCAGAAAAGCTAAACGTCCCTTTTTAAAATAGCCTTTTTGAATAAACTGTTCAACGCCTAAAATCATAGAAGCTAGCGATCCTTTCATATCCGCAGCTCCACGACCATACAAGTAATCATTCACAACAGTTGGAATAAACGGAGGAAAGGTCCAGTCGGACTCTTGCCCTGCAGGAACCACATCCGTATGCCCACAAAACAACAAAGTAGGTCCTTTGATGGGAGCATCAAGTGTAGCCCAAAAATTTTGGACATCGGCAAATGGCATTTTTTCAATACTAAAGCCTAATGCTTTTAACCTATCAATCAATATTTCTTGACACCCTAAATCTAATGGACTAATAGAAGGTTTTTCAATGAGTTGAGACAATAGCTGCGTGATATTTTGTTTTATTGGTATATCTTCTAACATTTAGGGTAACCTTAGTGATAAAAATGGATTTTAATAGACTAGAGCAATGAATTAGCATTCTTTAAAAATGTTCGTTAACAAATTTAAGATATTTATTTGCACAAAATCCTTGTACAAAAGAGACTGAATTCTCTTGGATATGACTTTTTGGTTTATTTAACAAAAGAATAGGTAGTACAAATCCACTACTCTCTTGAGTCTGGATGCTTTGCTGTATATTTTTTTCAGCATCAGAGTGCTTATGCAGGGCAGAAACTAAGTGCCCTGCTAGTTCTTCAAATGAATAAGGAGTGGGCAACTGTTCAACTAAATTATCCAAGTTTATTTTTGAACGGTCAAAAAAATCATACTCTATTTTTTGCAAATCGAGCCAAACCTTAGCCTTTAATGTTAAAGTACAGTTAGCTTGCCCTATTAGAAACAACTTATTTTTTTTCATGTTAAAGTATCCTCCTTGATGTATTGATATAATTACTTATAGTAATGATATCATTACTACTGATTCAAAAATCATCTATAACTATACTATTTAGTCATAACTATAAGCTAAAGGGTTTTAATTCTATTTAGTACTACTTCATGGTGATCTGATGTCTTAAACTTATCAAAACATTCTATAATTGTACCCTCTTCATCAATTAGAAAACTGATACGATGGATGCCATCAAACACTTTGCCCATAAACTTTTTCTCTCCCCACACACCAAAAGCTTCTGTGATCTTATGATCTGGGTCAGATAATAAAGTAAAATTTAAATTATCACGAACAATAAATTTAGCAAGTCTATCAGGGGTATCTATACTTATTCCAATGACATCAACGCCATTAGCGATAAAATCAGCTAAATTATCACGAAGATGGCTCGCTTGAACAGTACAACCAGGTGTCATTGCTTTAGGATAAAAATATATTAAAACTTTTTTACCACGCAGATCAGTCAGCTTAACTAATTCATTGTTTTGATTTAGCGCTTCAAAATTTGGTGCTTTATCGCCTGGCTTAAGGGGGGATATAGACATAACAACACTCCTAAAAAATAAAAAGAGATAAAATTCAAACTACCGAGTAATACATTAATTAGCCTGCTCCCAAAAAATGGAGTAGATTCTTGTCATCATAACCAAAAAAAGGCTAGTTTATGGTTAATTTTGAAGTTACATATTCATAATACATGACTTTTAGCAATAATAAAAACAAATGCACTTAATTTTATGTTGTACAATAAACAATCAACCCCCCTATATATCTAATTCGTGTAAACGTATTTACGCTGTATAATTAAAAATATCTTTTTCTTTCTTAATCCCTTGAATATCCTTTAAGTAATATGGTTTAATACAAAGTAGTGTAACCCTATTTAATCCTTATAGCTAAGATTCGCTCATTTAAGTTAAAACACCTAACCAATCAAATGCGTGCTTTCACCCACTAATAGCGATAAGCTTAAATACTTTCACACAGAACAATCAAAATTTATGGTTTCTTAACAGGTACTTTTATGGAGGTCTTATGTCAAACACAAAACTTTTTACTGGTAGTATTGTTGCATTAATCACACCGATGGATGACAAAGGTGAAGTTAACCACAAGTGCCTTAAAAACCTTATTGAATATCATATTGCAAGTGGAACAAAGGGATTAGTTATTGCTGGAACTAGTGGTGAATCTGCCACGTTAAACCATAAAGAAAATATTGATATTGTACTTGAATCTATTGATATCGCTGAAGGAAGAATTCCTATTATTGCTGGGACAGGCTCTAATTCAACGGCAGAAGCGATTTCATTGACTAAAGGACTTAAAGACAGTCAAGTGTCAGGTTGCCTGACTGTTACCCCTTATTATAATAAACCACCACAAGAAGGCTTATTTCAACATTTTAAAGCGATAGCTGACTCAACGGACATTCCTCAGATCTTATATAATGTTCCAGGCAGAACAGTTTGTGATATGTTAACCGAGACAGTTGCTCGCTTGAGTGAAATCAAAAATATTGTCAGTATTAAAGATGCAACAGGTAATCTTGCCAGAATTTCAGAATTAAAGCGCGCCATTACTCGCCCTGATTTTTCTTTTTTATCTGGAGATGATCCTACTGGTATCGATTTTATCAAATTAGGAGGAGATGGTACTATCTCCGTTACTGCAAATATTGCAGCTGCACAGATGAGTAAAATGTATGATCTTGCATTAAAAGGTGATTTCGAAGAAGCTTATAAAATTAATGACATACTAATGCCTTTACATAAAAATCTTTTTGTCGAAGCTAACCCTATTCCAGTAAAATGGGCTGCCAAAGCACTTAATTTAATTGATAATGATTTCCTAAGATTACCATTAGTGCGTTTATCAGCTCATGGTGAAGAAATCGTCAGTAATGCATTAAAACAAGCCAAAATATTATAATTTTTATTGATTAAAAGAAATATGGTATTATGGTATTTTAATACCCTATTTCTTATTAACCACAGGACATCAATTGCTACAATGAACAATTTTAAAAAATCTGCTTTATTCTTGTCTATAGGCGTCAGTTTGGTGGCAATAATAGGCTGTTCAAAAGACACAAGTTTCACAAAAAAGGTTAAGGGTACAGATGATTATCTATATGTTTCTAATCCTACAATGATCAATATCCCTGAATCAATGGTACTTCCAGCTTCAAATGCTGAATATGAGATTGCTTTACCAGGTAAAGAGGGCTCCTTAGGTGAAGAAGTTGACATAACTCCGCCTTCATTAGGATTAACAAGTACTGATGTACAAATTGAGTCCGAATTAGTGCAAGAAAGTATATCTGATGAACTATATGCATCTGTAATTAATGCGATTAACGCCAAAGATGAAACTAGTTCACCAATCGTATTATTTGACGCTAATTTTGAGCAAGTCTGGCAAGCGCTCCTAACAAATTTACCTAGAGCTGGTTTTGAAATTATTGAACAGAACAAATCAACAGGCTTAATCAAAGCCGAATACAGTAGTTTATCAAATGACGAATTAACTGCTTTTGGTATGATAAGATTTAATTTACCTGAAGGAGTTTATAATATTCAATTAGGTGATTTAAAAGACAAAACCTCAGCTCAACTAAGAAATGAAGACAATGTATATCTGAGAGAAGATCTCAATAAAGATTTATCAAGAATTTTTGACCAAATCATAAAATAATCTAAAACGGCTTTATCTCACCTAAAGCCTTTTTTTTGTTAACTATCAAAATAGAGAATCCTTATTATGCAAAAAATCAAAGAGCTTTATCGAGGAAAAGCAAAAACGGTTTTCACAACTGAAAACCCTAACTTATTAATATTAGAGTTTAGAAATGACACCTCTGCTTTAGATGGTGAACGTATAGAACAATTTGACCGCAAAGGAATGATAAATAATAAGTTTAATCATTTTATAATGACTAAATTAGCAGATGCAGGTATTCCGACTCAGCTTGAAAAATTATTGAGTGATACAGAATGTTTAGTGAAAAGATTAGATATGGTACCTGTTGAATGTGTTATAAGAAACCGTGCGGCTGGTTCATTAGTTAGACGCATTGGTGTTGAAGAAGGTATTGAACTTTCACCACCATTATTTGACATGTTTCTTAAAAATGATGCGCTGCACGATCCTATGGTGAATGAATCTTATTGTGAAACCTTTGGCTGGGTGAGTAAAGAGCATTTAGCAACGATGAAATCACTAACATACCAAGTTAATAATGTATTAAGTAAATTATTCTTAGATGCAGGATTGATACTAGTTGATTTTAAATTAGAATTTGGTATTTTTGATGGTAAGGTGTATCTAGGTGATGAATTCTCTCCTGATGGTTGTCGCCTATGGGATGTTAACACCCTAGAAAAAATGGATAAAGATCGTTTTAGACAATCACTAGGTGGAGTAATTGAAGCTTATGAAGAAGTAGCCAAAAGACTAGGTGTTTCTTTATGATAAGCTTCATACGATAAAGAAAGTTTAGGGGTAACCCTTATAAATAAATCCATCTATCACTTAGGCAGATGGATTTATTTTAGCAAATTAGTTAGCTTCCAATCTCATGGATTCTAGCTTATATCTGAGGCTTTTGATTATTTTGCCAAATAGACATCACTGAATCAATTATCGCTTTAGAGGCACTACGTGTAACTCTTTCAGCCATTCTTTTTTTCATTACATATTTTATTTTTAACACTTTATGATCTTGATATAATTTTCCAAGATAATCATCACTTGTTGCAATTTCATCTACTAAGCCTTTCTCTAGCGCTTGGATACCATACCAATGTTCACCTGTAGCAACACTTTCAATATCAAGAGAAGGTCTTTTTTCTATGACAAAGCGTTTAAAAAGCTCATGTGTTTCATTTAATTCTTGCCTAAATTTCTCTCTACCCTCTTCTGTATTTTCCCCAAACAAAGTAAGAGTTCGTTTATAAGCGCCAGCAGTATGTAACTCGACATCAATCTCATTTTTCTTAAGGAATCTATTAAAATTAGGTACTTGTGCAACGACACCTATAGAGCCTAAAATAGCGAATGGAGCTGCAATAATTTTATCTGCTACGCATGCCATCATATAGCCTCCTGATGCTGCAACTTTATCAACACAGGCAACCAAATTAATATTTGCATTTTTAATTCGAGCAAGTTGAGAAGCAGCTAAGCCATAACCATGTACTACCCCACCAGGACTAGTTAATCTGATAATGACAGTATCTTGACTTTTTGCCACACTAAGAATTGCTGTGATTTCTTCTCTCAAGGAACTCACTTCACCAGCGTCCATGCTGCCATCGAAATCAATCACAAATATACGTTTATGATTGTTATCGTCAATAGCAGTTTTAGACTCAGAAGTAACTGTCGACTGATCTGATTCTAATTTTTTTTGAGATTCTTTAGATTTAGACTGTTCATTACTAACCGAAGTAGCATCAGTAGAAATCAAATGGGGAAGTTCAGCCCCCTCTTTGTGTTCTTGTTTAGCTGCAATTTTTTCTTTTTTACGTTTGATTCTTTCTTCTTGTTTTTGCTTTTTCTGCCACATTTTTTGCTCAGCAGGGTTCATAAGTGCCCCTTGCATCATTTGTACCGTTTCTTCATGTTTTTCTGAAAGCGAAATGACTTGAATTTCTCCTTTTTGTCCTTGAGATTTGTGGCGCATTCCAACAATTAATATAAGAATGACTGCAATTGCAGCAACAATTGTGATTGTTTGGGCTAAAAAAACCCCGTATTGAACTAAATATTCCATATTCCCTCATTAAAAAAATTAAAGCGTTAAATGAGTCATTCAACGCTTTATTAGTTAAAACACAATAAGAGGCTTAGTATAGCCTTTTTAATGCAGGTTTTAAATTTGTTTTAAAATATTTGCCATTTCAATAGCACATACAGCAGCTTCCCAACCCTTATTACCAGCTTTTGTTCCAGCTCTTTCAATTGCTTGTTCAATAGAATCAGTTGTAAGAACACCAAAAATAACAGGGATTTCTGTCTGCATAGCAACTTGCGCTACCCCTTTTGCTGCCTCGTTACAAACATAGTCAAAATGCGGAGTAGATCCTCTAATCACAGCCCCTAACGTGATGATAGCATCATAATTTCCACTTGCTGCCATTTTTTTTGCAACAAGCGGGATTTCAAAAGCACCAGGAACAAAACTGATCGTTACATCTGAAGCATTGACTCCATGACGTACTAAGGCATCCTTAGCGCCATCTAAAAGTCTCATAGTGATAAAATCATTGAAACGCCCTACGACTATCCCTATTTTTAAGTTTTGTCCAACTAAATGACCTTCTTTAATATTAAATGAATTTGTATGTGACATGTGAATCTCCTTGTGTTTAAGTATGTAAATAGTGAATTACTGTATCTTAAAAATCTACTTTTTTTATTAATATTCAAAGCATAAATATACCCAATGGAAATGAAGATGCAGGATTTGCTAATGCTCAATGAATGGGCGTTAGAATAATGCTTGACCTGTAACTTACAATAACTTTAGTATAATCATGATGCTACCAGTTACAATAAAACCTTATTCTGCTTAGTAAAACTGCATAAATAAAGTCTATGAATCTATTCTTTATCTAATAAATGAGACATTTTTTCTTTTTTTGTCTGCATATAAGAAATATTTTCTTCAGCCTGCCCCACTATTAACGGGACTCTTTCAATAACTTCTATACCAAATTTAGCCAAAGCATGGATTTTATCTGGATTGTTGGTTATGAGTTTTATTTTACTGATCCCTAAATCTTTGAGCATGAAAGCTGATAATTCGTATCGCCTTAAATCTGCTGCAAAACCTAGCTGATGATTCGCTTCCACCGTATCGGCACCGCACTCTTGTAATTCATAAGCTTTTAATTTATTCAAAAGACCTATACCTCTTCCCTCTTGGCGCATATAAAGAATAATGCCACCTTCTTTAGCAATCATAGCTTTAGCATGATTTAACTGTGGACCGCAATCACAACGTAAAGATCCAAATACATCACCAGTTAAACATTCTGAATGAATTCGAACTAGAGGGATGTCAAATTTTTCTACATCACCAGAGATCAATGCAACATGTTCCTGATTATCAATTGCATTTTTATATCCATATAAATCAAAATGATGAGTTTCTGGCTCTCCAACATGCGCAGTTTTATTAATTGCTGAAGGAAGTTTAATTTTGGCTTCTCTCTTAATGAGAGACGAATCAAAGATCTGTCTGTATTGTACCAACTGTTCTATTGATAACATAACAAGATTATGTTGACGCGCTATTTTAATGAGGTCATCTCTTCTTGCCATCTCACCATCGTCTTTGAGTATCTCACATATTACAGCAGCCGGAGAAGACTGAGCCATCATTGCTAAATCGACAGCGGCTTCCGTATGACCTCGTCTAATCAATACCCCCCCTTTTTTGGCAATTAGAGGAAAAATATGACCTGGTCTCCTGAAATCAATACCTTTGGACTGAGGGGATGCTATTTTGTTTATAGTAAGTGCCCTTTCAAAAGCAGATATTCCTGTAGTGGTCTCTTCATGATCAACACTGACTGTAAATGCTGTTCCATGAGGATCTTCATTATTTTGAACCATCATAGGCAAGTTTAAGCGTTGAGCTGTCTCTTCATTTATTGCAACACAAACCAGTCCTCTGGCCTCTGTGACAAGAAAATTCATACTCTCAGGTGTCATTCCTTGGGCTAAATAGATAAAGTCCCCCTCATTCTCTCTATCATCATCATCGGTTACGATAATGGGTTTTCCACTTTTAAGTGCATCAATTGCACTATGAACAAGTTGCTTTAATTCTTCTATTCTCTTTTGTTCTATTTGATTGATTTCATTTAATGGTAATGGCATGTCTTAATTCCTCTATTAAAAGGTTCCTATTTTTTTGAATTCATTTAAAACCATATTTAGTCAGTGTTTCTAATGTGACCCCTGTATTTTTTTGGGTAGGTTGTTCACTATTAAGACTCTGCCTGAGTAATTTTTCTGTATATTTAGCTAAAATATCAAACTCTAAGTTTATTTCATCACCTATTTTCTTTTCAGTTAAAGTGGTTTTGTCTGATGAATGGGGGATTAAAGATAAGCTAAAACGGTTATTACTAACATTAAAGACTGTTAAGCTGATCCCGTCCACTGTAATTGCTCCTTTAGGAACCAAATACTTAGCATAATAAGCATCCATAGCAATTTCTATAAAAATAGCATTCGCATCAGGTTTTATTGAAGCTATTGTTCCCGTTGAATCAACATGTCCTGTGACAAAGTGTCCCCCTAGTCGACTGTTTGCAGCCAGTGCTCTTTCTAAATTGACACGTTCATTGATCTTAAGAGACTTAATAGTGGTTGATTTTTGTGTTTGTGGCATTACATCCACTACAAATGAATGTTCTGTATATTCAGTAACAGTTAAGCATATGCCATTGATTGCAATACTATCGCCTAACTTAACCTCTTCTAATACTGTTTTCGCTGCAATAGCCAGCTTAAATTGCTTGCCATCAAAATTTATCCCTTTAACTATTCCGATTTCTTCGATGAGTCCGGTGAACATATTTTTCTTTCCTCTTTAAACTTGCTCTTTTAGACTTTTATGTGGATTAGACTCTTTGTCCATTTTTCTCATGATAATTCTCAAATCGTTACCTAATATGTCACATTTAATTAATTGAAAAGAATCTATTTTATTTATTGGCAGAGTTTTAGTATTGAGGTATATACTTTGATCACCACCAAATACTCTTGGGCTCTGATAAGCAACCCATTCATCTATCAATTCAGCGTCTAATAACGCAGTAATTAACTTAGGTCCGGCTTCAACCATAATAGTCATTAAGCCAGCCTGTAGTGTCCATTTTAATAGCGTGGGTAAATCAATAAATTCAACCACTTCACAACCAAATGCTTGCAAAGATTGCGCTTTTGACTCAGTATAATGGCCAAATAAAATAGTGCGTTGAGTTTTCGCTGTCTGAACTAACTGTGAATCTTCAGAAATATGACCTTGCCTATCTATCACAATACGTGCAGGCTGTCGGGTTTCAATATCAAGTCTTGCGTTGAGCATGGGATTATCCGCACTCACCGTTCCAATTGCGGTTAGAATACCATCAACACTGGCTCTTAGTTGATGGACATCTTCCCTCGCTTCAATGCCTGTGACCCATTTACTCTCTTGGGTTATTAAAGCGAGCTTTCCATCTAAACTACTTGCTGATTTTAAAATTAGGTAAGATCTTTGATTTTTTTGAGTCAGAAAAAAAGCGTGCAGCAATTCATTGGCCTCTTGCTGGCAAAGACCGATGTGAACCTCAATTCCTGCTTTTTTAAGGCGTTCGATACCACGACCAGACACCTTAGGATTAGCATCTTGTGTAGCGATGAAAACTTGTTTTATACCTGCATTGATAACCGCATCAGCACAAGGCCCAGTAAGGCCTTGATGAGAACAAGGTTCAAGCGTCACATAAAGAGTAGAGCCATGTACATTACTCCCTGCCATATTAATTGCATGGATTTCTGCATGGGCTTCTCCTTGTTTTAAATGGGTACCTATTCCAATTAAGCGACTATTTTTGACTAAAACAGCACCAACACAGGGATTACTGCCTGTTTGACCTTGGGCATATGAGGCGAGAACAATCGCTAAGCTCATCCAATCGCTATGTTTTTTTGCATGATATTTTTTTAAATGAACAGGTAACAGATGACAAGAACTTTCATTTAAGCCTTCATAGCTAAGATGCATTCTTTTTTTCGAATTTAGGGAATAACTTGACAAAATTTCACCTCAAACACACATAATTTAACTATTAAAAAATTACATTTGAGGAAGAAAGGAAATAAAAACGCTAAGAACACTGTGATTTATAACTCTGTAAAAGCCCTAAGCATAAAATGCAATAACATTAACGATTAAATCGTCAGATTGCAGACAAATCAAAAAATCAGTTTATGCTTTAGAGGTAATATTTAATTAACTATTTAATTGACAGTAAATTATTAATCAATGAGACTAAATCCAAACAAAATCAAAAAGTTTAAGGTAATTAATTTATTCAACTCAAACAATAGATCATGAACGATTTTTGACAATTAATTAAGCTATAAAAATATGACCAAAATTTACATCCCTGTCACAGTAATCTATGTGTGTTTTCTAATCTTTCTCCCATCCAGACTTTAACTGTCGGTGCCAGATTTGCACTGGCTCCACCGTTATCAAACCGCAATAACGGGTCACGGACTAAGGCATAAGCCATCACCGCCGGTAGGGAATTGCACCCTGCCCCGAAAGATCACATTAAAAGTTTTATTAATTTACGTAAAAATTATGCTTTTGTAAAGCCCTCTTTATTGATCTTTTCATTAATAAGGTGCTTATCAATTTTTTTGTAAGGAATTCCCTTCTGGCACCCGTGTTGCTTTTTCTGTAATAAATTGATTGTCAATTCATTATGATCGAGTATTTCGTTACTCAATGCCTGCAACTTTTAAAGTAGTTAAAGTAAAAAAAACATCTCAGCATCCTTTACAAGTATTGTCGAAATCTTAACGATTACCACTAGATACAATCTGCTAATATTCTATTTTTACTATTAAAATAACTTCCTGAAATCAAATCAACAATTTAATAATTAACATGATGAATAATATTAAAACTTTTTATAAAAATTTATTTTTAACTGTACTTATCACTTTGCTGCACCCTGCTTATGCAGTTCAACAAAATGGATATTCTGACGTGACAATTCCTATTGTTGGTAACGCTCCTTATATTGGATCACTTGGAGTTTTAGCCGAGTATCGAAAGGATATTTTTGATGAAAACTTTGAGCCTGCCTATGTTGAAGGAACTTATATTTATATTCCAATTACTGAATGCCATTCTCACGAAACTGGAGATTCTTTTTTCCAGCAAAAGGATTCAGATGATGATGCGTGTTTAATAGATCCTAATGAGCTTACATGGTATATCGTTGAACCTAAAAACACCTCTTGGAATGAAGTCAATCGTTGGGATGAATTAATACATACTGTCATCGATAATGAACGTTTTAACAATACGATCTTACCACCTAATGAAAAATCCCTGTTTCCTTCATTAAAAATACCTAAAGAAGCCGTTGGAAAACGAATAGGGCTTAGCTATAAGCCTAAAACTCTAGAAGGTAATCCAATTGAAGGTCCGATGATCTATCTATGGGACTTAAATCATTTTTTTGCACAAACACCTATTACAACACCTGAAAATAATCAAAAAATTAATGAGGGAAGTAAAATCGGCCTTAATCCTAGTTTTATCGGTGAAGAAGTTATTCCTCTGATAGAAGTACCTAAAATCGAAAATTTATTTTTATCCGGTCGATTTGGTATTGATGAACAAATTGAAGCCAAGTATGATTTTATCGCTAATACATCGGAGGAATATACTGAAATTAGCCGGTTTTGGTGGGGAGAATTGGGTTCAACTCATGCACAAGCGACAATCGACAACGACAAATGGATGAACTCAGCACTATCGCCTAAACTTACTGAATCAAATATTGGCAACATATATGAAGTATCAATCCTACCAATAAAAAAAGAAAAAGGATTGATTGCTATAGGATCCCCTGTAACAGTTGATACCACTCATTCTGCAAACACATTGATTCTTGCACCTAATATAGAAAATGCTAAAATATTTTATGCTTCAACGCAGAGTACAGTCCCTCCAATCTATACTGCAAAAATAGGCGATAAAATTATCATAAAATATGATTTTATTAGCAAAAGTGAAAACTTGAATGATTCATCAACCTATTCATGGATCAATAAGACCAGTGGAACAGAACTTTCAAAGGGAAAAGTCAGTGAAGAACAACCTGATGTAGAATATGTCATTAGTGAAAATGACATAGGTCAGGTTTTACAAGCTATTATTCAGCCAACTGACTCCTCAGATTTAAAAGGTATCTCAACAAAAATTGATATACCTGCTTCATTGAATTATCCATCAGTGAGTGATTTACGCTTTGTGAATACGCCAAGTTTTACACAAAATGTCAATGCTGTTTATACATTTAATAATTATGGTGTAGAGGAGATTAAAGATAATTCCTCTTTTAACTGGTATTATATTGATGAAAATGGAGACAAAAAGGAACTGTCTTCAGGAAATATTATCGAAAGTGGCATCGTACCTGCTTTGTCTACTCCGTCAATGGAACTTATTGGGAAAACACTTGGATTAGAAATAGTGCCAAATGATCAATTTGAACGTCGCAATAAAGGTTTTTCTGTACAAAATAGATTGCCTTCCATTGATAAAATCACAATTTTTGATGGCGAAACCATCAATTTGAGTGATTTAGTTCCTATTAAGTTAGAAAGTTTTGCTCATTTTTCAAATGATGAAGTGATACAAGTTACCCAATATGGTACATGGAAAATTGATAATCCTCGTATTGAAATTGTAGATGGTAATACTATGAGAGCGCAAGAAGATTCAATCGGCGAAGAAGCGCAACTTACCTTTAAATATAACGGAATAGAAACAACATCGAGAGTTGTAGTTGTAAAATCTAAACTCTCGGATATTACGGGCACAGAAAGTGAATTTAAAACAATAATATCAGCAGAAACCTACCCAATTATAAAAATTTATGGTAGTGCGATTTGGGATGGAATTAGAGATCCAGACAATAATCAAGTAATTGCAGGAGGTCCTGGCGGTAAATTAGGTGGAGATGTAACATTAAATAATTCAAATACTTTTAATTTTGATGATAATATTACTTCAATAAGTGGATTGAGTATCAAAGGAACCCCTTACTTTAAAGAAGGTTTCTTAATTAAGGACCTTGTATGGAATGTAGTAGAAAATGGTCAAACCAAACAAAAATATTTTAAAGGAAATCAAATAGTAAGCAATTTAGAAACTAGACTTAAATCAATCGAAATAGAAAGCAAGGTATTCGGTTGGATAGTTTATTCCTCTGGGACAGTAGGAAAAGATGGTACCTATATACAAGGATTAAGAATAGTTTATTATTAAAAAGTAAACTTTTACATAGAAGCCCTTTGACAAGTTCGTTTCCACTTTCAAAGGGCTAGATAACTATCGTTACTGAATAAAACTGCGCTGCTATACAGAAATTAGTTTATGCTATTGAAGCAGATATTTCTTCAATGCATTATTGATGGGCGGTAAGTAATGCCAAAATCTGCATATTGATTTACGTTGTGAATATGCAAGTATACACAGTGTAGTTTAGATTTATCTATTCAGGGTTTTACCATGATATAAGATCATAGCTCAAGATGAATTCTTGCTCTAAATTAAGAGAGTTGAACTACTTCATTTCAAATGCTAATATGAGATGAATATATTATTAAATCAAGATAGCTTATGTAGCATAAGGAGTTGAGAACTGCTTTTATTCTCTTTGATGGATAAAAGGTGCTATCCTAAATAAGTTACACTTATATTCTCAAAAAAATTATGAAAATATTCATTACAGGTACAAGCTCTGGTTTTGGCAAAGCAATAGCAACTAAGTTTGTAAAAGAAGGACATTTAGTCGTAGGAACTGCGCGACGTTCAAATAAATTACTTGAGTTAAAAAATGACCTCGGCGATAACTTTCACCCCATTACACTTGACGTTACTGATTCAATTAAAACAAAAGAAGTCATTGAACGTTGTCTCATTGAGTTTGGTTTTTTTGACATTGTCATTAATAACGCAGGTCTTTCTCTTGGCACAGAAAAAGCCCAAGATGCTATTTTAGAAGAGTGGCATACAGCAATTGACACGAACATAAAAGGTGTTGTTAATGTTACTCATGCTTTTTTACCTTCTTTGATAAGCAATAAAAACGGGTTAATAATTAATATGGGTTCTACAGCAGCATTATATCCTTATGCTGGGGGAAATGTTTATGGCGGAACCAAAGCTTTTTTAAAACAGTTTTCGATGAACCTTCGTGTAGACTTACATGGTACAGGTGTTCGGGTCACAGATATTGAACCAGGGCTTGTAGGTGGTACTGAATTTTCAATCATTCGGATGAAAGGCGACGAAAATAAAGCAAAAGCCCTATATGAGAAAACTAACCCTCTGATGCCAGATGATATAAGTGAGACTGTATATTGGATTGCAACGCTACCTAAACATGTAAACATTAATGCAATAGAAATGATGCCTGTGTCGCAATCCCCTGCTGGACTACAAGTTTACAGTGATCCCAACCAAAGAAAATAACAATTCATTCTTTGTTAATGGCGTATAAAAAATAAATCACGTGTCGGTGACTAAACAATAAAAAAGGATGATTAATGAAATACAGTGTAATAGCACTTGATCTAGACGGAACACTACTAAATGACAATAAAGTCATATCCAGAGTCTCTTTAGATATACTCTCTCAAGCCCAAAAAAAAGGCCTAACTGTCATTATTGCGACCGGGCGTCATCACATTACTATGATTGACTACCACCGACAATTAAGATTAACAACTGATGCAATATGCTGTAACGGCGTCTATCAATACGATATTCTGAATTCCTCAGTAGTAGCTAGCACCCCTGTTTCCCATGCCGATGTTGAAAGGATGGTTCATCTAGGTAAACAACATCAAATTCCTTTTTACCTCTATGTTGACAATGTTATGTTGTACAGTAATAAAGAGGCTCACGCAAAAAGAGTTGCTGGCTGGGATTCAGCACATGATGAACGACTCAATAAGGTATTTAAATGGTATCCCAATTTTTTAACTGCCTATGAATCTTACAATAAGTTGTGGAAATTTTCTGTTGCATGGGACGATATTAGTGCACTTAAAAACTTCGTTGCAGCTGTGGAATCTGAAGCTAAGCTACAATGCTTATGGTCTTGGGAAAATCAAGTAGATATTGCATTGCCTGGAACAGGTAAAGGACCAAGATTAAAAGAGTATGTGGAATCTTTGGGTAAAACAATGAACGATGTAATTGCTTTTGGCGATAATTTTAATGATGTTTCAATGCTTGAAATGGCAGGTTTAGGGGTTGCCATGGGTAACCATGCCAAAGGTGTAGAAGCATTTGCTGATTTAATTATTGGGGATAATAATTCAGACAGTATCGCTGAAACGATCAGAAACTATTGTTTTTAAAAATGATTACCTTGTGGCTATCTTATTTAAAGTAAGATAGCCTTTTCACAACAAATATGATTTAGGTACGAGAAAACATAAGTGAAGAGTTTAAACCTTCTTAAAATAGGCTTAATGAAAGCCTCTGTAAGGAAGGTGTTTGATTGGTCAATAAATATGTTCATTCTTTACATTGTTTATTAATTGATATAGTGTGGCATTAAGCTGATCCATAAAATCATGATATCGTCTGTTTTTTTCACTAATTTTTGATAATTCTAATTCCCAATGGGCAGTCATATCTGGTTTTACTGCGATATCAGGTAAAGATCTAATCAGTAGTTTCCCTTTCTCAGTCGCGTGGATATTTCTTCCTTTTTTGATGAGATACTCTCTTTTGAAAAGTAATTCTATAATACCTGCTCGAGTCGCTTCAGTTCCTAGTCCATCAGTTTCCCTCAAGACTTTTTTTAAGGATTTATCTTGCACAAATCTAGCTATATTAGTCATCGCTGAAAGCAAAGTCGCATCAGTAAAAGGTCTTGGCGGTTGAGTTTTTTTTATCATTAATATACCCTTTAAACAAAACAGTTTCTGACCTTTTTTAAGTTTCGGCAAAGTATGCCCTAATTCTTCCTGAGCTGAAATTTTACTGTTTTTATCTAACATTACACCATATCCAATCTCTTTTAAAAATCTTGACTTGGCAATGAATTTCCCCCCTGCTATCTCTAATTCAATTTGGCATTGTCTGTACACCGCTGGAGGAAGAAATTGAATAAGATAATATCTGGCAATTAAGTCATACAAATTTGATTCAATACTTGATAAATGGACATTACCTTTTTTAGCAGTTGGGATAATAGCATGATGGGCATCCACTTTTTTATCATCAAATGCTCTATTTGCCTTAGTTAAATTTGCATTACTAGGTAGTTCATTGATTCGGCTATGCATAAAAATTGCCGCCATCACATCTTCTTTTTGCAAAAAATGCTCCTCTGGTAAATAGCGACAGTCTGAACGAGGATATGTAATCAAATTATGTTTTTCATATAATTGCTGACATCCATCTAATACTTGCTGTGCACTGTAACCAAATTTTTTAGCCGCCTCAATTTGTAAACTTGAGAGAGAGAATGGTAAAGGAGCTATTTCTTTTTCATCTTTATCAGTGTAGTTTGTTACAAGTGCATATTGCTTTTCAATACGCTTGATAACATGCAAAGCTAACGCTTCATTTAATAATCGCCCTTCTTCATCTTGATAATTTTGACATGCTTCACTGGGTTGCCATAGTGCTTCAAACAAAAACGCTTCTGAATTTTGAAGGCTTGCACTTTCATTGTCAAAAATTTGTGCTTTTACTTCAAAATAGTCCTTAGGCTGAAAGTGCTCAATTTCATTATCTCTATTGACGACTAAACCCAGCAGAGGGGTTTGCACTCTACCTACAGAAATCGTGCTTTGCTGGCTACTAAAATTGCTTTTTTTTAGTAGTAGCGTATAAGCTCTTGACATATTTATTCCATATAACCAATCGGCTCTTGCTCTAGCTAACGCAGAGGTTGATAATGGAATAAAATCTGTATTAGAACGCATTTTATCCAGTGCCTTTTTTATGGCTGATGGATTTAAATCATTTATTAGACATCTTAATATGTTTTTTTTCTTGTCACTTTCTAATTGAAAGTAACCAAAAACTTCATCAACAAGCAATTGCCCCTCTCTATCAGGATCTCCGGCATGAATGATTTGTTCTGCTTTTCCTAACAATTGTTTGATGACCATTAATTGCTTTTCAGTTTCAGGTTTAGGCAGTAATATCCATTTTTCAGGTACAATCGGTAAATCTACCAATTGCCATTTTTTAAATTTCGAATTATATACTTCAGGATTCGCTTGCATCAATAAATGGCCTATGCACCACGTTACCACATCACCATTCGATGCTCGAATAAAACCATTTTCTCTTTTTAATGGGCCTGGAAGGACCCCTGCTATCGCTTTTGCAAGACTTGGCTTTTCTGCAATAAATAGACGCATTTATTTCTTAATTCCTTTTATATTTATGTTTTTTAATACGATTTTTTTATTGATATTGTTCATACTGCAAATGTTTTTATTCCCTCAGTTTCTGTACTCTGTACTTTCTTTCACTATATTTTTATTCTTCTGCAATTAAACCCATAAAATTAAACTTAAGCAATAAATTCTTAAAGTTTATTCAATTCTTCTCACTATGACTTACTTAATTAGTTGCAGTAGCCCTAAAACCTTTCTATTCTAACATTTTCACAACAAATTTGCTTTTTTTGCAAAAAAGACTTTAATTTTTAATCGTTTCATTCATAATGCCTGAGCAGATTTATTGTTTCCTATTCATAAATTATCTTTTGTACGAGATTATCTTTATGAAGCAATAAAATGTGTGATGAGATCATCTCATCAATCTAATAATTTATGACTAAGGTGATAATAACATACTGTATGAGGCTTCTTCAGGAAGCATAACATTAATCTTTTTTGGGGGGTTACAGGTCATGCTGCAACTATTCCGTTTTGATAACAAAACTGTTTTATCTCATTTATTTTCTACCTCTTGTGTGCGTAGGCTAGAGTCTTCTAATAGACCGTTAAGCTCATTTAATATCCGATTTAAAAAAAAGCTTAAACCTATAAGCACTAAATTCATAGCCCTATCCTTGTTTTCTTGCTCTGCGCTAATTAGTCAAACCGCTTTCGCTGAAGACTCACCTAGAGTTCTTAAGATTTATAATTGGTCTGATTATATTGCTCCTAATACACTGGCTAATTTTGAAAAAGAAACAGGGATCAAAGTAACTTATGATGTTTATGATTCCAATGAATTATTAGAAAGTAAACTTATGGCTGGAAATACTGGATTTGATTTAGTTGTACCTACATCAAATTTTATCGCTAAACAGATTGACATTGGTATTTATCAACCTCTTGATAAAAATAAACTGGTCAATCTTGATAAATTAGATCCTAATATGATGGCATTGCTTGCTAAAGATGACCCCGATAATACTTATGCTATGCCCTATATGTGGGCTGCTTCAGGTATTGGATATAACGTTACAAAGCTAAATGAGATATTCAAAGAAGGGATCCCTGATGGTTGGTCTTTAATCTTTGATGAGGCAAATGCTTCAAAACTTCAAACTTGTGGTATTACTTGGCTTAATGCCCCTGAAGATATGTTTTCTATGGCTTTGACGTATTTAGGTCTCGATCCGAATAGTGAAAATCCTGATGACTATAAAAAAGCTGCTGAAATGCTTGCTAAAGTAAGACCTTATGTAAAATATATCCATTCTTCTAGTTACATAAGCGATTTAGCTAATGGTGATGTATGTGTTTCAGTTGGCTATGGGGGGGACTTATATCAATCGATATCGCGTGCTAAAGAAGCCAATCGTGGAGTAGAACTCAATTACTTTATTCCCAAAGAAGGTACTCTAGGTGCATTTGATGCCTTAGTGATTCCTAAAGATGCACAAAATGTTGATGAGGCTTATGAGTTCTTAAACTATCTTCAAAAACCTGAAGTGATTGCTGAGATAAGCGATTATGTTTTTTATGCTAATGCCAATCTTGATGCTAAACCTTTAATGAATCAAGAAATCGTCAATAATCCAAACATCTATCCACCTAAAGAAATCTTAGAAAAGATCTACTCACTTTCTGTAAAATCGCCAAAAACAGAAAGGACGTTAACACGACTATGGACAGATGTGATCACAACTAAGTAGTTTTTTGACTCCAAATTAATTTTTTAATTTGGAGTCACTAATTTTATCAATTCAATACATAATCTATTATATAAAATATTGACTCACATAAGGAGATTCACTCATGCTTCTTTTGAAAAATCACGCATTAAAAATTCTATTTACTTTATATATTATAGCATTTATGTCCTCTGTGCATGCAGAAGAGAGAGTGCTAAATATTTATAATTGGTCTGACTTCATTGCACCTGATACGATTAAAAATTTCGAAAAAGAGACCGGAATCAAAGTTAACTATGACATGTTTGATTCAAACGAAATATTAGAAAGCAAACTCATGGCGGGGAATAGCGGATTTGATTTAGTTATACCGACATCAAATTTTATCGCTCGACAAATTGATATAGGTATCTATCAACCCCTGGATAGATCAAAAATTCCTAATTGGCATAATTTTGATGAACAACTATTAACACTGGTTGCAAAGCACGACCCTGAAAATAAGTATGCTTTTCCTTATCTATGGTCTACTACTGGCCTTGGATATAATACAGAAAAGGTAAAAGCTATCTTTGGCGAAGAGGTGAAATTAGATAGTTGGGATATGGTTTTTAATGTAGAAAATGCAAAAAAACTCAGCCAATGTGGTTTGGTATGGGTGAATGATCCCACTGAAATTTTCGCAACTGCACTTCATTATCTAGGACATGACCCAAATACAACAGATGAAAAATTATACAGAGAGGCCGCAAAATTGCTCTCTGATGTTAGACCATATGTTAAATATATTAATTCTTCCTCTGTTATCTCTGATTTAGCAAATGGAGATGTGTGTGCAGTCATAGGGTGGGGTGGCGATGTAATGCAAGCAGCTCAAAGAGCTGAAGAAGCTAAAAATGGAAACATCATAGATTACTTTATTCCTCAAGAAGGTGCAGTTATTTTTTTTGATGTATTTGCAATCCCTTCTGATGCAAAAAATGTTAATGAAGCCCATGAATTTTTAAACTATCTGGCTAAGCCGGAAGTCATCGGGGACATTGCTAATTTTGTATTCTATGGAAACCCGAATAAAAATGCATCACCTTATTTATCTGACGATTTACTTTCTCATCAAGGAATCACCCCACCAGAAGACGTTAAGAGTAGACTATTTGCACTGACCGTCCAAGAACCTAAGTTAGAAAGAACACTTACACGGTTATGGACTGAAATTTTAACAGCTAAATAGTCATAAAATATAGGATAAGACGTTATGAATAAAGCGCCTTATCCTCTTTAATTTTTATCCAAACCCAACAAAAAATTCTACCACATAAAAATTAAAATATTTCCAATTTAATATAATCATCGTTAATTTTATTTATATGCATAACGGGAATAAATAAAAATGTTTTTAGATCGCATAAGATCTACTCAATAGGCATCGGAATATATCTGTGCATGCAACTTAAAATAACGGAGTGGTAAGAAAAAAGATTTGTCTAGATATACCGTCTGTTTTTTTTAATGCCATATCTTACCTAACATCATCCTCCAATAATTCCTTTTAAGAAAAACAGCCCTAAACAATATTAATCTTTTAAAACATAATTGCATGCTAAACAACAAAAGTCGTTATTTAATTCACATTTTTGAAACTGTCAATTTACGTCAATTACTTTCCATGCTATTTTAAAGGAGCGTAAATTTAACAACTAACAGATAATTTTAGGGATGCCTATGAATATAATTAAAGATTGGAGAGTATACTCCTTAGGTCTATTTACTGTGGCTACAGCAGAGTTTATTGGTACAGTTAAACTGGGAGTTATATTGCTCCTTCCTATGATTTTCGCTATGCTGATAGGTGGATTAATAAGTTTACCCAAATTCAAAATTTTGAATGAAAAACAAATGAAGCAAGCAAGCATTGCAATGTCAGTGGTACTTATGCTACTTGTGGCAAGATTTAGTCTTGCGATTGGCCCCCAACTTAATATTATTAAACAAGCCTCTACAGCCTTATTAGTTCAAGAATTAGGCCATTTTGCAGGCACCATTTTACTTGGTTTGCCCTTAGCTGTCGCTCTTGGTATGGGTAGAGAAGCCATTGGAGCCACATACAGTATTGGTCGTGAAAATAATATTGCTATAATTGATAATAAGTACTCCTTGGATAGCCCAGAAGGCAGAGGAGTCATGGCGATGTATATAATTGGTACTTTGTTTGGTGCTATTATTGTGTCTATTATTGCCAGTTTATTTGCTAAATTAGATATCCTCAATCCTCTAGCGCTTGCTATGGGGGCTGGTGTAGGTAGTGGAAGCATGATGACCGCAGCTACCGGTTCAATCCTTGAATTTTATCCTGAGTTAAAAGAAGAAATCACTGCAATTGCATTAACTGCAAACACGCTTTCTAGCCTTCTTGGTATGTATATCTATATCTGGATATCTCTGCCTTTAGCTGAAAAATTATATGGTGTTTTTAAAAAGCTATTCAGACGCCAGAACAGTGCAACGAGTTTTGAATCTACCGCTACAGGAGACTAAAATGAACATAAAAGCCAAAAGTCAACAAATCACTGAAATGTTATTGTTAATTTTTTTAATGGCTGGGATTATACTCGTAGGCAATTTGATTGGTTATTCTAAACCCATCATTCCTTCGATAATAGCTATGCTAATAATTGCTTTAATTGCCGGTGTAGGATACTTAATCGGTTTATTACCTTATTTTAAGTTATTGCCGAATATCGTCTGGATATCTTTTTTAGGGATATACCTTTCATCACCTTTTTTTCCTTGGCAACAAACGATATTGTTTTATGCCAATAACATCAGCTTTGCTTCTGTAAGTACACCAGTTCTTGCTTTTGCAGGACTTGCTGTTGGTAAGGACTTAGGGCTATTTAAGCAATTATCTTGGAAAATCATACCTGTGGCGGTTGCTGTATTTAGTGGTACATTTATATTTTCCGCAATATTAGCTCACTTTACTTTAAATTGGTAAACCTTACATTCAGTATATTTTTTCAATATTTACTTTAAACGTACCTTGCCATGCAGTGGTTTTATCGCAATTTTTTTATCTATACATTAAAGGAATACTAATGACTAATACAATTAAAATGATGATCAAGGAAGTACAAGAAGATGTGGTGAAATGGAGACGACACATCCATGCTAATCCGGAGCTTTCATTTCAAGAGTTTGAAACAGCCAAATTTATTTTTAATGAATTATCCCAATTTAGTAATTTAGAGTTAACCCAATTAACACCTAATAGTGTAATAGCACGATTAAAAGGTAATAAACCAGGAAAAACAGTTGCGCTTAGAGCGGATATTGATGCACTGCCTTTACAAGAAGAAAGTGGAGTCTCATTCTGCTCCAAAAAAGAAAATGTGATGCATGCTTGTGGCCATGATGTTCACACTGCTATGCTTATGGGGGCTGCTAAGGTTTTATCTCAATTACAAGACTCAATTTCAGGTGAAGTACTATTTATTTTCCAGCATGCAGAAGAAGTTCCTCCTGGTGGCGCTCAAGAATTGATTCAAAAAGGGGTATTAGATGGCGTAGATATGATCTATGGCCTTCATGTATGGCCTGGTGCCCCTACAGGTTCAATTTTTATAAAACCTGGTGTGTTCTGTGCATCTACCGATAATTTCGATATAAAAATTCAAGGCAAGGGGGGGCATGGTTCAATGCCTCAAAATAGCATAGATTCTGTAGTTATCGCAGCAAATCTAGTAACTTCAATGCAATCTATCATATCCAGACGTATCGATCCTACCTTTGCCCCAGTTTTAACAGTCGCTAAACTACAGGCAGGAAATAGCTACAATGTCATTCCTGATTCAGCTGAACTAGCAGGTACATTAAGAACACACAATAAATCCATAAGAGAAGAAGTTCCAAAATTACTAGAACAAACGGTCAATGGTATTTGTAGTGCCTATGGCGCAACGGCTAAAATTGAGTGGACCCCTGGATATACCGTAGGTATAAATGATCCTAAGGCATGTTCTATTGCAAAGGAAATGCTAGAGAACAATTTTAAAGAATATACAGTTCAATCCTTTGAGCACCCTATGTTTGGAGGAGAAGATTTTTCAGCTTATTTAGAAAAAGTTTCTGGCGCATTTTTAATGATAGGAGTACATAGCCAGGATAAATTAGGTGATGCGTTTAATGTTCACCACCCTAAATTCAAGATTGATGAAGATGCAATGCAAGTGGGAGTGTCTTTTCATGTAGGAATCATTAATCATTTATTAATGAACAAATAGATTTCTTTAATTTTCTACTATTAGTCCCTTTGGGATTTCTCTTTATTTGCCAAGAGTTGTAAATAGAGAGAAATCTAACCAGATCTCTTTATGCTATTTAATATGCCTCTTCTATTCTTATGCTATTGTGCTATTGTGCTATTGTGCTATTGTGCTATTGTGCTATTGTGCTTTCAATTTAATAACAATCCAATCATATTGGACATATTTACATCTTTTAACACCATAAATTATAAATATTTCTTAGGTTAAGAACGATTTTTTTAATATCTTTATATATTAGCTCATAAGGTTTGCCTAACAGTCGCATAATATGCCTATGCTCTTCACCAACACGCTTTAGTGTAAGCAGTTTTTGTCCTCTATAAAACTTTTAATCCTTCAATGCAAAAGTCTCTCTCGTTTGATCCTCCACGCGATCACTCGGTTTTATTAGCAAGAGATTTTTCACTACTACGGCTTCATCTGCCACCTTACACTCAATCTATTCTTGATTTTCGTCTTGAGATAAATTGTCCACTAAAAAAAGGATTCAGTGCCAGGTTTCTCCTGTTATTGTGCTGACGCCCTGTGTATGGCTCCATCCTCAAGCATATAATAGTTCTGACTAAGTATATGGCTTTGCGCTATTTTGCACGCTTACCCATCTATCATAGGCCCCCGGTTCACTATCGTTATGTACCATATACTTAGTATGACTTCCTTTAGCCCCAACCGCTTGAAAGTGTAGCCCTCGCATAGAAGCGCCTACTTTTGGTGTCACTCGGATTAACTTCCCCTTAGTCAGGGTGTTCCCACTTTCTTTCAAGTGAACGGGTTTGCTAGCTTTACTGAGTAAACAAAAAATCATCATTCACAAACAATTTTGGCCCCTACATGCAGAATAACTGCATTTTGCTATGAATTTACACTACTTTTTCATGTGATGATAATTTTTACACTTATACAAAGCTCTCTAATTAATAATTAATGTATTAACCGAACTTTTACAGACCTGACTGAATTTATGCTGAAGTTTTGAATTTGCACTTTGATAGGCTGTTAATTTCAGATCCATAGAGGTCTGTATGAGCCTCGAACCTTTCAACGTCAGGCATCCTCACCGAGCTCGAGTAATCTCAGTTCAATTTGTTTTTTAAGAAAGTCTTTAAGCTCTTGTGACTCATAAAAATCCGCAAATTGATAGATGACTATATTAGTTGATGCCATATCCCCTGTTTTATGTACAGGTTGATAAAAATGTCCCGTCTTCATTTGAATATAGTCCTCTAGCACATTAGTAGTTTTACCGTTCCCACCAAAACCTAAACCAGCATCAATATCAATAAAGCCTCTTGTAATATCTTTGAGTGGCAGTTGATTAAAATCCACCCCCATTTTTTCATAATTATTTTTAATACAAAGAGCAAGTGAATAAATTTTATATTCATTTATCATCTCATCAAAAGTCATTTTTTGATCATAATCAGCACTGATAGACAATGAATAAAACCCAAAGAACAAAATAATAAGTATTTTTTTCATTATTTTAACTCCCAAAAATAAATTGCGTGTGTATTTTCGCCGATATAGTAATGATCTCCTATCACGCGCTTACCCGTCCTTAATGTTGCATGCCTACTATTACCACCAAATTGACTAGGGAATTTAGGAATCATGATATACCCCCCTTTTTTGCCGTTTAACTCGTTTTTTACCTGATCTTCAGTAACAGGAAATTTTATCAATATGTCAGGTTGCCCCCAAGATTTAACTAAATAATTTTTCAACTTAGCCGCTCCTGATTCAATAAAACGACCATAGTATTCATGCGTTTTTTCTGAAATCATTATCCGATTAGTAACATTTTTCATCCCACCTGAAAGTAATGCTAGAGATACACGAGTAGCACATGCATTTGTAAAATCGTCAGTGTTATATCCACTGCCAAAAATTCTTGTAAAGACTCTAGTTGAAGGCAAGTCATCTTCAAAATCAATTCCACCCGCTGTTTTCGGATACCTCGCATAGACACTACTCCAACGAGGTCTTCTTACATTCAAATTTGATGTTACATTACCAGATCGTACAGTGACGCTAACCATTACTCCCGCTCCTCAAACAATTTAATCGTTTCATCTTGAAATATATTCCTAATAACTACAATGCCATCTATTCCAACTTGCTCTTGATAAGACCTAATTATGCCATCGTCTATTTCAAGTTAAATTTCAATCATTTCACCTAGTTGATAATTCTTCGTTTTGCATGTAGATTTAAATCTGAATAATGCCGTGAGTTTCCTCTAACAGGTATTTGATCTTCACCATATGTCCAATACAATGGTATCACTCTCTTAACGTTTATTTGTTCCAAATTTGAAGGTAGCTCAGGTACAGGTATCTGCAAACTATCCTTAGGCAATACTTGAACTGAATGACTTTTAAGCAACATATCATTCGGTGCCCCAATTTCAACATTGCCACCCGAAATCTTGATATAGGCACCTTAGCAGTTGAGTAAGAGTACTTTTTCTGCCGTAACTATTACCTGTCTTTCCGCACTATATTTTATAATTATTTCTTAGGTTAAAAATGGTCATTTTTTAACCTCTCTATATATTGACTCGTAGGGTTCTCCTAGCAGTCTAATTATATGTCTATGTTCTTCATCAATACCCTTGATATACACAGTTGTTTTGTCCACTATCAAACATTTAATCTTAGTGAATTTCAAAAACAACCATTTCAACGTTGGATTATCTGTTTGTTTCTTCATACTATTCGTGACGGTTTTCTTATTCTCTTTGAGTGTCGTTCTGATTTGATGCTCTAGACCAGCATAAATCATCAGTGCTGTGGTCATTAAAAATAATAACGCTTCTATGCGACTTGGTTTTTCAACAAAAAATGATGAGGTCATGAATGAAGGATCTTTTAAGAATCTAAACCCTCTCTCGACTCTCTGCTGGGATTTATATAAGCTTAATAATTCATGCATATCTGGCGTATTATTAATATCATTCGTACTTAAGATGAATATGCCTAATTTGAGCTTGGCTTCCTCTAGCTTTGCTTCACAAATCTCTAGATTCGCTGTAATCGTGTACTTATAACCGACGGGCTCAGCATCCTTTTTAGGTGCTCCGCGACCTGAATATTGAGCGATTGAATTGATTTGGTAATCTTTGATTTCAGTGTATTTTAACTCACGTTTGAACTCTTCTAAGCGAGACAAGGCATCGTGCTCACATGAGAAGTTTGTCTTCATGAGGCTACTAAGTTGTTTCTCCTCACGCAACTTGCCTTTTGCAACATCTTTATCAAAAGTCTTGAGTGCACGTTCTCGTCCAGCTTGAGAGCGGATGACGAGCCACTTTTGCGGAACATCTGCATAATTGCTGTCTGTGTAATATCCTTCATATCCATCACAAATAGGCATAAAAGCGGCTAAGTCTGGTCGGTTACTGACCGCTTTGGCATCATTTGAAACTGACGAGACTCGTGTAATAAAGTATCGATTTTTCTCATGCAAAGACTGGATAGTCGCTTTAGTGTAAAGGGCTGAATCAGCGATTAAATATTGACTATTCTCAGCAGCTTTTAATAAATCTAACTGAGATGTAATGATATCTTGGAAAGTCGATTTATCTTCAGCATTACCAATGAGTGCTTCCAAATAGATTGGGATCCCAGCTTGATTTTCGGTGATTAATGCAAGAATTATTTGGTTGAGCTCAGGCCTATGATCTCGACTATATCCTTGGACAATACGAATGAATTTATCAGTATCACCAGACGTGTTGTCATTGTAAGCAGTCCCATCGACATGGAAGCTAGTTAAGTCGAGATTTATCGCTTTAGGGGTAATTTTTAGGGTATTAAGCGTTTTAATTGCAAGTTCACTGTAGAGTGAAGAGACACCATAATCAAATACGGCATCTAAGGTTCGGCCAAGCACATCATCGTTCAGATGCTCACTATAGATCCCAGGCGCAATCAGTAAATCAATAGGTTTATCAGAAAAGTATTCGGGGACTAAGTAGAGAGATTGAGAATGAAATCCTAGCGAATTAAGCAACATCGCTGCAACTGCTTGACCATGACTGACATGACATAGCTTAGTTTTAGGAATGACGCGATCAATATAGTCAACTAACCCAACTTGTTTAATAAAACCAGCAACCAATCCAAGATGCCCATAATCATATACGTCAACATTATCAAAGTTCATAATCACCATCCAAAAAGTCATAATCGAACATTTTTATCAAAAATATCAATAACTTAAACCAAAATAGTGACAAATATCACAAAAATACTTTTTAATTAATCATTTTTTGAACAGCGGAATGTGGGATAAAAATATCAAACAACACTTAAATCAATTTTTGAAAAGGTTGATGCAAAATCTCATTATATATTACATCTATATTGTTGTATCTATCATTTGTTTTCTAATTAAAATATGAAAATCAACCTTTTTTACTAAAAAATAAGCTTGACTAATTTAGTTATTCACATTTTTTTATTTTCTTCTTAACTAGACCTAAGGAACATATTTTATAAAGTACACAAATTCAACACACCTAGAAAATAAATTAACCTTTTGATTTAAAACGTTTTTAACAAATTTCATTTGATAGGCGATAAAACAGACTACTACGTATAATGCTTAAAGACATTAGGCTTTAGCCTGTTATCAAAAACTAACTCACAGAGTTATCCACAGGTTTTGTGGATTAATTTAGTTTAGTCTAAAGTGACTAGAAATCTATTTAAATCCTCTAGAATTAGTTACTTTCCCACTAGCAATGAGCCCTTAAATAATCAATTCAATATAATGCTCATAAAACAACCATTATTTTAATGCGTTGCTATATGGGCTTTTACAATGCTTATCACAAAGATATTCCCAGAGTTATCCACATTTAATGTGAATTAAATATGAAGCACCATATCTTTTCATCAATAATGACAACTTCCTTTGAAGGATAATTCACATATTGTAAAAAGCATCTTTTAAAACTATTCAATTTTGAGTTAAAAATGGGGGTATTACACTATCTTTTTTTAGATTATCTAATGTTTATCAATAAGTAATTAACAGAGTTATCCACAACTTATATCTATTCAATAAGATAGTCAGTATTTTTTATGTTATTGCATTAAATAAAAAAACTAAACGATGCTATTTTGACGTATTTGAACTAGGTACTCACTATAATGAAATTAATTCTAGTTACAGGAAAAAAATTATTATAATTTCTATTGATTGGGCTAGTAGTAATACTGAAATCTGCCTCTTGATTTCAATTTAGTATAAATAAATTTTATTTGTAAGCAAAATCCTCCTATTGTTATTCACAATTCAAGCGTGTGTATAAAATGAAAAATCTAAGGGTTAGAAATGAAAATTACAATTCGATAAAAAAAACTATTTTATTGAAAAATAACAAGATAATTCATGTCAATTTTTTTAGTTTATAAAACAATCACACAGCCCCTCCCCTTATTTTTCCATGTTGTCCTATGCTTATCAAAAAGTAATTAACAGAGTTACCCACAACCCATGTGGATTAAATACAGTGTACTTGATTTTCAAATTGTATCTATATTGAAAAGAATAAATAATACTCTTTACCAAAAAGAAATTGCCATTTATTTTTCAATCTAAGTACCTAAAAATGTGTTCTGGTAGTGGTACAACTATTTATTTTGAATTAGATCCAGATAAAGAGAGAGAAAATCACTATTGGTCGTTCGCTAATGATTAGCAAGAGACTTGAGCCTTATTGAGCACAGGGTTCTTCGATATTAGTTAATGTAAACAAATTAATATGAGGAATTTTATCGTATTAAAACTAGAAATTGTATTCACCTAATGGTTGTAGTATATGAGAATGAAATAGCAGGAAAGAATCAAATGCGTGATTGTGATCAAGATAATGAATATTAACTTTATACAAAGCCAATAGATATCGAGCCTGGAAAGAATTGTGTTTTTATTATAAAGGAAAATGATTAAATCGCTGTAATGCGAGGTTTAGATTCATAGCCTTCTTAATTCGAAAATCGATAAGTAAAGAGTATCTCATAATTAATTCCACTGTAAAGCTCTTTAATTAAGGGTAGGAGCTAAATTTGTATGTCTTGAGGAGGCATGTTGAACTATTTTTAAATAAAGTCATACTGTAATTTTAAAAGATGATATTCGGTAGGGAGAAATCAACATAATTTAATTTGGAAATCATATTAACTTTAATGCTTGAGCGATAGGTTGCATTTCAAATAACACTAATGAATCGTGTTATTATTTTCACACAGGAAGTTGCAAAATGTAGCTCAAATGGGTTCTAGATTTTATTGGGTTTGTATTTAAAGAAGATTTATGAGGTATAAATATACTAGAACTAATATATAACAATCTAACTGAAAAACTCTTGATAACTATGAATTTCTATCAATATCACCTCTTTTTGATCTGTCGATAAAGTCGATAAAAAGAGGTGAAAGAGATTAAATTTATCCCAATATTTCTGTTTATTTTTGAAACTTTTTCATTACTAATGTAGCATTAGTACCACCAAAACCAAAGCTATTTGACATCACAGTGTGAAGTTCTTTGGGTGTGTACTCAGTCACAATAGGATAAGGTTTAGCTAATTCATCCATATCCTCTATATTGATGCTTGGTGCAATAAAATTATGTTCCATCATCAGTAGGCTATATATAGCCTCTTGTGCACCTGTCCCGCCTAAAGAATGCCCTGTCATCGATTTAGTTGATGAAATAGGTGGAATACTATCACCAAACACAGTTTTAATTGCATCTAACTCCACAATATCACCCGCTGGAGTTGACGTTCCATGAGTGTTTATATAATCAATAGGTGTATCCACATTCTTCATAGCCAGTTGCATAGAACGAACGGCTCCTTCACCAGAAGGAGAAACCATTTCTGCACCATCAGAGGTAGCACCATATCCAACTACTTCAGCGTAAATTTTTGCGCCACGAGCCAAGGCATGTTCTAGTTCTTCAATAATCAAAATCGCACTACCTGCTGCAATAACAAATCCATCTCGATCATTATCATATGCTCTTGAAGCTACGGCAGGGTTATCATTATATTTCGTTGACATCGCCCCCATACCATCAAATTCGCAAGCCATCTCCCAGCAAAGTTCTTCCGCGCCACCAGCAATAACAATGTCTTGTTTTCCAAATTGAATTTGTTCAACCGCATTACCGATACAGTGAGCAGATGTGGTACAAGCAGAAGAAACAGAATAGTTAACCCCTTTTATTTTAAAAGGAGTCGCTAAACACGCAGATACTCCAGAGGACATTGCTTTAGTTACAGCATAAGGTCCGACGCCTTTAACACCACGACGTTTCATTCCATCCGCTGCTTCAACGATACTTCGTGCAGAACCACCACCTGAACCGACAATCAAACCAGTTCGTTCATTGGAAACTTGATCAGGAGTTAATCCTGCATCTTTTATTGCTTCTTCCATAGCTATATGAGCATATACCGCAGCATCACTCATAAAACGTCTTACTTTTCTATCGATTAAGCCTGTAGTATCAAGTTTGATATTACCCCACACTTGGCTGCGCATACCAATTTCTTTGAATTCTTCAGAGAATGTGATACCTGATTTACCTGCTTTTAAGGATGCTAGGACTTCTTGGCAATTATTACCGATGCTGGATAGAATACCTAACCCTGTTATTACAGCTCTTTTCATCTAGAAAACTCCAAAATTATAATCTTAATTAATTGTTCATGTAAAAGGCTTACACGTGTAAGCTCAATGCATACTCTAGCGCACAGTTGTACGCTGAACAAGTTAATTTTACTTTTTTTCACAAATTTCTTTGGTGTATTTAGCATATTTTATTTAATTACAAGCAATTAAATAAAATATGTTTTAAATAAAAAATATTAATTTTTAGCTTTTTTTAAGAAAATTTTGGATAAACAAGCCAATAGAAAATAAAAATGCACTCGAAACAACAACTGATGGCCCTGCTGGCGTATCTTTCATAGCAGATAAAAAAAGGCCTAATGTGATTGAAAGCATACTAAAGCCTATTGAAAAAAAGGCCATTTGAGTAGGGTTTTTGGCAAGTAGGCGAGCTGTTGAAGCAGGAATAATGAGTAAAGAAGTAATTAACAATGCCCCAACAAATTTCATAGCCAAACCAATTACAACAGCGGTTAATAAAATAAGTAATAGCTTGGCTCGGCCAGTTTTATACCCTTCAACATGCGCAATATCATTATCAATAGTGGCCGCAATTAAAGTCTTCCATTGGGTAAAAAGAAGTAAACACCCGAGTGAGACTCCTATCATTACAATCGGTAAATCGTCCCAGACGACCGCCAATAAATCACCGAATAAATAATTCATCAAATCAATTCGAACATTCGGCATCAAACTCACAATCACTAAGCCTAAAGATAAGGCACTATGAGCAAATATACCTAGCAAAGTATCAATAGACAGTAAAGGACTGATTTGAAGTCTATATAAAAGAATAGCAATAAAAAGAGTTGAACCTAACACTGCATAAAATGGATTGATTTCTAAAAAAAGTCCAAAAGCCACACCTAACAAAGAGGCATGAGCTAGCGTATCACCAAAATAGGCCATTTTTCGCCAAACAACGAAACAGCCTAATGGACCGGTAAGAAAGGAGAGGATACAACCTGTTATCCATGCGGGCAACAAAATTTCTAGCATAATAATTTTTCTTTATTGGTTATATTAATTATGATTGTGATGAATATGCCCATCTAGCTCATGACAATGGTCGTGTGAATGCTTATAAACAGCTAAATGCTCAACGTCTTCTTTACCAAATAGAGCAAGATATTTTGGGTGATTCGTTACAATATCAGGTGAACCGCTACAACAAATGTGCTGATTTAAACATAAAACATAATCCGTTTGTGCCATAACCAAATGCAGATCGTGAGAGACTAATAAAATCCCACAATTCATTTCAAGGCGAATAGTTTTTAAGAGTTGGTATAATTCTTTTTGACCAGTAATGTCAACCCCTTGCATAGGTTCATCTAGAACCAATAGATCAGGTGAGTTTAAAAGTGCACGTACTAAAAGGACCCTTTGCAATTCCCCTCCAGAAAGCTTATGCACATCTTGCTTAATAACATAATGAATATTAAATTTTTCTAATAAAGAAGTTAACTTATCTTTTTGAAAGCCTGGAGATAACTTCAAAAAGTCGATCACCTGCATTGGAAGTGATTTATCAGGATGAATTTTTTGCGGTACAAACCCAATACGGATGTTTTTATTGATTTTTACTTTACCACTAGTTGGCTTTAAAAGTCCTAAAACGATTTTGACAAGGGTGGATTTTCCAGCACCATTAGGGCCAATTAACGTCAAAATCTTCTGTCTTTGTAGAGTCAAAGAGATATCTTTCAAAATTAATTTATCATGGCTTTGATAAGTCACATTTTCGATTTGTAATAAGTTTGTCATTATAAAAGCTCTAACAAGAAAATATTCCCTCCTTATTATGAAGGAGGGATGAAACTAATTTACTATTTTAAGCATGATATGTAATTATCTGCAAGAGAATTTAAAAATTCAAAATATGACCTCTTAGATAATTCGATATCTCCCCCGACCGGATCTAGTGAACCTACTTTGACTTTGGTATCTTGAATAACCGCATTAATAACGTTAGGACTAAATTGTGGCTCTTTAAATATACATACAATATTTTCTGCTTTAAGCTTACTTTTAATTTCACTTAACTGTTGAACACCTGGCATAATGGTTGGATTTATCGTAAATTCTCCTTCACGATGTAATCCAAATTTGTCCTCGTAATATCCATAAGCATCGTGAAATACGTAGTAAGGCTTCTCCTTTACATCATTAAGTTTTGAAGAAATTTGAGTGATGGTTTTATCCATGTTTGTTTTAAACTCATTTAAGTTACCCTCAATTTTTTCTCTCTTTTCTGGGTAAATTTTTACAAGCTCTGCTGCAATTTGTTCTGCGGCTATTGAACTTATCTCCGGAGACATCCATATGTGCCAATCTGTATAGTGATCATGAGCTATCTCTTCATTTGAATGATCTTCATGCTCATGTTCATGTTCATGTTCATGTTCATGTTCATGTTCATGTTCATGTTCATTATGAGCATATGCCGTATCTTTATCTTCTCTAGAAATAAGTGCATTGATTTGCTCAATTTCACTCAATTTTAATTGTTTTGACACATCTTTATTTTCCATAGGCTTGATTAAAAATGCTTCTAAGTCTTCATTCACCCAAATAACAAGCTCAGCTTCATTTAGCAATTTAATATCACTTGGCTTCATCGCATAATCATGCGGAGAACTTGAAGACGAAGCCAATACTTTATGTTCAACCACACCATCAGCTATTGCTTCTGTAATAAAACCTATCGGATGAATTGAAGAAACAACAGTTGACATTGCCGCGTTTGCAAATAACAAACCTGAACTCATAAGTAATGTTTTCGTAATCAAACTACATTTCAATTTATACATAATTTTGCCTTTTATTATACTCGTGTGGTTATCGAAGAATGGGAAAGATTCCCGCAAAGCAAAATGATATGTTATAACATTTTATTTTGCAACTATTAATTATTTTATCTCCTCACCTAGTCCAAAGAAATTTCTCACCAAAGTTAGGACTATTCCTTGTATATTTAATCCGATAAAATGCTAACTGCCATAAAGGCTGGACCAACCGTTTTGCCTCCGGAAATTCGAATTGATATTGAGCCAAAAGCTCTTGATACCTCTTTTCAGTCTCATTAATACATAACGCCTTAGCAAGATATTGTATGCCCTCTATATCTTTCACCTCTCTCGTAGATGAAGCGATAGTTCCAGACACAAAAGGATTACTAAGCAGCATCTTTGCATGCTGTGTTTTCATACTGCTCATAAAATATAAATCCAATATTGGATTTTCAAGAGGCGTCTTTTCCCAACGTTTATTGGATGTCACATAAAAACAATTTGCACTCCAAAGCGCGGTTTCTTTATCTTCGTTAGTCTTTGCTTGGCAAGTTATAGAAAGAATGAATTGTTTTTTTAAAAATTCATTAATCAGTTCTGTTGAATCAATTAATTGTGTCATTTATAGTTACTCTTTTTATTTAATTAAAATGAATATTTATTGAGTGTATTATTGTGAATAACGTAAAATTAAGCACAATTACTTAAATTTACAGGTATAATCATTAAATCAATTTAAAATTTATAGGTGAGCGAATAGCAACAAATAAAATCACATGCACAACCTATACATTTTATTCATTGATTTTTCCTCTAATCATCAGGGTATTGTATGTCATTATTTAAATTGCTTGCAGATATTTTTAACTCCATTTTTCCTGTCAAAGAAACCAAGATCACACCTGAAGAACTTATTCAAAGATTTATTCAATTATGTTACGAGGAATCTACCATCAAAACTAAGGCACTTCATCAAGTCCTTTCTTTTAACTCGCCATCAGAAAATGATGGCTTAGCTTTTTTAATGAAAAATAGTTTAGATCAACATTTTTCAAAACTCATTAAAGACTCTATGAATGAAGCTTTTTTAGTAAAATTACAAAATAATACCCATGACTTAAAAACGCAAATTATTGATAAAGCATTACATTGTTTACTGCAAGAACTGCCCCATTTTACCTTGATTGATAAAGATGACAGTACATGCTTTGAAATAGCACTCAATAATGCTGAGGATTTATATGATATTGATACTTCCAATATTTTAAAAAAAACTCAAGATAATTTAGATGGTGCGATGACACTAAGCCAAATAAGGCAGCATTTACCTGCTATGAATTTAATGGCTGTCGGATACGCACTTGATAATGGATTTTTGTTCGCTCTGTTACCTGATAATAAAGAGGAAGAGATCAATCAATTAAAATCTGAGCATGGAATGGATTTTTCTATTTATCGTTTTTTAAATAAAATTTACTATGAAAACCTGACTACACCAGCTAATACAATCAATAGATCACTTGATAATAACAAAACAATTTTAGCTGATTATGAGGATAGAGTCTCCCATCATCCAGGCAAAGAATCTATTGACTCTACTTTGACTACCCAAACGAGTATGACAACGCATTCTGGATTTAAAGAGTCCCCTCTATATTCTTCCTTGATATCAAACTTGCAAACCATTTCTGCACATTTAGCATTAATACCCGAAGAGGTTCATGTATTTGAACAGGCAATTGCAGTTTTAAGATGTGAGTATGTTTCAACCATTGAAACGGATTTGTATTTTAAAATTATCAATCAACGCTCAGAAATAAGGCACTTAAACTCTACAGATATTACATTTGAAAAGATAAAATCGAATTCAAATTATTTTGCACAAACAACGTTTTCTTTGGGGTTACTATTTGAATCTTTGCCTTTTACTATCCAGGCTGAACTGCCATTTTGTTCTAATATCGCCGAAAATATTCTGGAAAGAATCGGCTCCAAACTATCCCAAGAAGATCGTTTACTATTAGAAATGCTCTCTGATACTGAGCTGGATGAATACGCAGATGATTTAGGTGAAGAGATTAATGGAAACGGTTCACTGATACTGAAGACTCTAAATTCGTTAAACTTAGCTGTTTTGTCTATCGAAAATGGGACTGATGATATGTGCCTAATAATTATAAAAAAAGAGGCTCTAGATACCGTTTTACAGATACTTGAAAATTTATTACTTACACCAATGGTTATAAATGAGTTTTTTTAACCGATATCCACAAAAAATTACTCATATAATAGTTTAAGGCTTTTTTGGTATAGAGTTAGAGGTTACTTTAGCGTGATGCATTCATAATGCCATGGATTAGATATTTGTAAACCTTTTAATTACCAATTAAATCTAATGTCTACTCTATAGCCTAAAAAGAAACGTACCACATGTAATTAAAAAGTCAAAATCTCAGAAATGACAGAAAAAGAGTTTAAAGTGAACTAAGAAGCCTATTTCTTATTTCTTCTAGCGAGTAATTCACAATGAGTTCTCCATTTTTAAATACGGTTTTTAATGCATTATCTTTTTCAATTTCTGCAAATGAAATTTCATCAACCAATGCATATCCAGATAAAGTTTCGATTACTTTTAAAAAGCCTTTTGCCGATTTTTTTACTTTGTCGGTTTTAGGTGATTTGTACACCATGAGTTCTTTATTATTTACTATCGCTGCTGTGGCTTTTACGGCAAATCCTAATGAATCCCTTGTGACATATTGATAGCTGTGGGAGCCTACACCAAACACAATGTTACTTGATGCAAACCCTTTTTTTTCAAGCCCCTCTAAAATAGATTCTGCACGTGCAAGTGTTATCGAATCACCATAGATTAATCCAACATGAGGATCTAGTACTTTATATCCTTTAGAATTGATAGTACCGCCAAATATATCCCATAAAACTTCAATCGAACCCTTACGTTCAACTTCAGTACTTGCATTAGGATCACCACATACTAAAGTGAGCGGATCACCACTGTCTGGGCGAAAAACTACTCTACCATCTCTTGCTAATATCTCATTTTTAAATTTTAATGCAGTTTGAGAAATCGTTCTCCAATAATCAAAACTATCAGCAACATAAGAACAAAATCCATTAGGATATATTGTTGTTATGAACGCCTTAAAAAAATGTTCTTCAGCGATGGCTCTCATTTCATCGTCAGATAAATGAATTGCGGTTTTATCTTCAGTTGTTTTAAGTAACTCAAATCCTAAAGCAATATTTGTTGTTGCTGTTGAGTGTTCACTTGCTGGTATAGAGCAACCTATATTTTTAGATTTATGGCCTTGGTAATATAAATCTAAGTAGTCAATTGCAAGTACACTATCAGTGCCGGTAAAACTAAGAAGATGCCCAGCGCTAGACTGAGCTGTATCATACAAACCACTCATGCCTCGAAAACTAAAATCATGGCATTGGAAGGTAATGTGGGTATTATCATCACAACTTATTTGGGCATACTTTTCACAAATTTGACGATACTGAAAGGCAATTGTTGCGGCAGTAATGCTTTTCCAATTTTCCGCGTTCATTACCGATTCAAGATAATTCGTTAACCAAAAAAAATCAGGATGTGTGTTATGAATAGTGTAAATAGGGATTTGTATACTAGAACGTACCCCCTCTGCAAGCGCTTTTATTTCGATAGGTAAATAACCTAAATCATGTAATGCCTCAATATGATCATATTCTATTGCACCTTTTCCTAAAGCACCTTCCACCCTACGCTTATATTCATTAACCACTTCTATTTTTGAACGTTGAAAAAATGTTTCATTCCAGAGATCTATTAAATACCACTTTATAAACCCCTGCAGACCAAAAACGACTACTTTCTCATCCCAGCAGGATGATTTAGGGATATTTTTATCTGATCTTGGTGTGAAATTAGAAAATACAAGAGAGGTACCTTGAGGGTATTGTTCTTTGTGTGAGACTTTATACCAATCAATGGCGTTTATTGCGGATAGTTTCATTTTATTGTCCCTTTTGATCTGTATTATTTTATGCTCAGATCTAAACAAGTAGATTAGATTTAAATGATTAAAGTTGTTTAATTACCACATTAAATGTTTAAAAAATAATACTATTAATTATTTTTTTGTCAATTATGTTTTTTATATCAAACCAAAACTACACATAAAAATTATTCAATCAATTTATCTATCTTGGGATGCATATTTCCAGTTTAGAAGTCGAAATTATGAGTTAAGCGTGTAAAAAAGCCACATTGACTGCGGGAAGATCGAATATAACGATTTCCTCTAGTGAAATTGAACTAGGTACCCTATAAAGATACGGTTTTCCTGTAATCATCTTCAGTCTATCTTATATTGCGCATTCATACGATATTTCTTAAGATTGTTTTTTGTGCAGATCTGATTCTAAGCATTTTATTTGGCAGTAAGGGATCAGATCTGATGTAAACATCTCAGTTTCTCTATATCGTTTCGTATTAGATCTCCTACAATTCTTCAAAATAAATGAGAAAATTTCATCTAATAAACTGCACTAGGAAGGACTTTAACAGAATGATCTAACAGGCTTTGAGAAGCTGAAACTGTGATAGGTTTATGTTTGTGTCAGAAACTACATTTGATAATATATTAGGTTCCTTTTAAATTGATTTCGGTAAAAACACCCCTAAAAACCACATTAGAAATAAAGCATTAAAAATCAATTACTCTAAAAATCCATCATATGCCCACTCTCTTTAAAATAGATGGTTTTGCCTGTTTTGCTGGGCAAACAAGATTTTTTTTCCCTATCAGAAGAAAAGAATTGTATAAGACATTAAATACATTTAAATTAAATGTGCGGTACATCACGTTTTATATTTTATGTAAATTTATTGGAGATCATTGTCATGCATTCTTTTTCAGATATTAATGCGCTAGATACCTTTTGGGTAACGTTTACATCCTTATTGGTACTTTTAATGGTTATTCCTGGAATGGCATTATTTTATGCAGGTATGGTCAGCCGAAAAAACACACTTTCTGTAGTTATTCAGGTCACTAGTGCTTTTGTCGTTGGATTGTTTCTTTGGGTTATATTTGGTTACTCTATTGTATTTACTGAATTTAATTCGATTATTGGTGGATTAGATAAAATAGGGCTAAAGGGCACAGTAAATTTATCACAAGAAACTTTTTTAATCATTGGTAATATACCTGAATTAAGCTTTGTTATATTCCAAGGAATTTTTGCAGGATTATCTTGCGCTTTAATTGTAGGGGCCTTAGTGGAAAGAATTAAACTCGTATGCTTACTTGTCTTTGTTACGATTTGGTTTGTTTTTTCTTATTTACCTGTTGCCCATATGGTCTGGTTTTCAAGTGAGAGCCACCCTGGTTGGTTATTTAAACGAGGTGCATTAGACTTTGCTGGAGGAACAGTAGTACACATTAATGCAGGAGCAGCGGCTATTGTTGGTGCTTTGATGATAGGAAGAAGAAAAGGGTTTGATAAAGAAATTTTAAAACCACATAATTTGATAATGACTTATATTGGTGTTGCTTTTTTGTGGGTAGGATGGTTTGGATTTAATTCAGGCTCTGCTTTAGAGATGTCTTTTAATGCAATTATCTCGTTTTTTAATACATTAATTGCGGGCTTGATAGGCTTATTGACTTGGGCATTTATAGATCAAATCAAACATAAAAAAATATCTCTTTTAGGACTATGTTCAGGCTTAATTTCTGGTTTAGTCGGCATTACACCCGCCGCAGCTTATGTCGGTTTTTTAGGTGCGATTTTTATCAGTATTATTACAACTGTATGCTGTTATTTCGTGGTGGAATTAATAAAACACCGTTATAAAATCGATGATAGTTTAGATGTATTTGGGATCCACGGCATGGGTGGCGTGATAGGGGCGTTATTGACAGGAATTTTCTGTTTTCAATTCTTCGGTGGTACTCAATCAGGTGGATTTATTGATTTACTATGGCAGCTATGGATTCAGTTAGAAGGAGTACTAATTACACTCATTTGGTCCTGCTCTGTTAGTTTCGTGGGCATCAAAATACTGCATTTGGTATTTAAAGAACCTAGAGTAAGTCTAGAACAAGAAACTCAGGGCCTTGATATAAGCCTACATTCAGAGTCAATCTATTAAAAACGGTCAACCCAAGAGGATGTAATTCAAATTGTGTATTTGCCCCTTTTTGATATGTTTATTTTTAAACATTAAAAATAGGCAGGTACCTAATAGACGAAAAACAACTTAAAGCTTTAGGTGCAAAATTTTCTAAAAACATTAAAACTGAAGCTAACCTAAACCAATTTTCAAGAATAATAAAGGAGATTATTGTTGAAACAGCTTTAAAAAAAGAAATTACCGAGCATCTTGGCTATGACAAAAAACAACATACAATGAACTCTAATAGTGTTAGATCATTCTGTTAAAGTCCTTTGTTCAAAAACATTTATCTGAGATGTTATTTGAGACAGTAAGTCATGATACAAAAGCAATAGAATCTAAAGAGAAAGTAAAAACAGTAAAAAATGAAGAAAACTCAACAACTGATACACAACCTGAAAATAAAAAAGCTCAGCAACCTCCCAAAAAGAGAGAGCGCCCGACAAAAGGAGAACAAGCACTAAACAAAACCCAGCACGAACAAGAGGAAAAAAATTAACAGTCATCGGCTCACAGCGCACTAAAACTTACCCCGCAGCAATTGAAATGCATCTTACATTTGATTTGGTAGCGGGTACTGCTAACTATGTTGGGCTTGATGCAGATAAAGAAAGTGAAAAACATTATAGGCCATTTGCAGATGAACTTAAAGATACCCTTGTATTAATGAATGCAGGGTATTTTGATATCGAATATTGTAAAGGAATCAATCAATTTAAAGGATTTTTATTTTATGCGAGCGGATAAAAGTATTAACCCGGAAGTGGTTGATTACTTAGCTCCTGACACACGCGAACGAATTTCTTGTCTTAAATATGAGAGCGGTCAAACCTCTATTGTAAAACTGAAGAAACTCAATATTGGTAAAGATAAGGTAGTTGATTTAACGGTTAAATGATGGAAGTTTGATGAAACATTTAGGGTGTTCAAATTCAGGGATAGAAAAACCAATAATAAAGCATATTTAATCACGAACCTACCTGTGGAGCAGTTTAGTGCAAAAAGCGTACTTGAATTATATAGCCTAAGGTGGCAAGTATAGCTATTTTCCAAAGAGTTAAAATCATACTGTAGCATAAAAAAAGTGAATACAGCCGACCCTAACATTGTAAAATAACGTCTTTAAGGCAAGTATCGGAACTTGTCAAGATAGTTGTCAATTTTTTAATTCAAACCTTGAGTTGTAAGATGATGCTAATCTTGTTGATATTATTCAGACTATAAATACAACTAAATCAAACCAGTACTATAAGCCTTTTCACAATCAAATTAAAAAACCAGAATGCACCCAATTTATACAATACATGGCTGATAAAGAAATTCGGCATCTTTTTATCGAATCCTTTAAATCGACATTCCGCTGTTCAAAAAGTCACAATTGATTTTTTTAAATTATATCAATTGTTTATAAAAAATAACATAATAAAACTCACAAAAAAACCTTTTAAGTAAGCATTTTTTGAACAGCGAAATATCGGCTGGAAAATACTGAGCATAGTCGAATCTAATTATGTAAATATGTACAAAATATAATTTACCTCTAAAGTTTTTTTCATGCTTGGGCGTTATACTCGCCTTAATACTATCTAAAACCTTAGAAATAGGCTTTACAATAATAAAAAAGAGTTTAAAACTAGCTTTTCTATTATCAAAAACAAATGGTAACGTGGAAAAATAATCTAAATTTTTACTGTTGACTAAATATATAGTTAGATCTAAAAAAACATAAACATATTTTGCCATGTTGGATCTATTAAGGACACAATAGATTTTTATGGTAGTTAATCGCATTTTCAAATGTAGAAAGATCAGCATCCATGACTTGACCGTAAGAACGACTAATAAAAACATCATAGCTTTGCAGCAAACTTTCATAAAACATAATAATAATGGATTTTTTATCTAGTTTTGCATTTCTTTGAATACTCATAGCATACTCGTCAAATACATCGATGATTCTATCCGCAAAGAGGCTTAACGTTCGCGCCTCTGTCGGATATACAAAGCGTAAACAGTCATGAGAATGTGATGGGTAGTGTTTGATTTTTTTAAAAAGATATTGACAAAAATAAGTGATAAAAAAATTTGATCCTAATTCTATATCTTTGTTCTCTAATAATTCAACTATTTCAATCATTCGAACAGTATTTTGTTTGTAAATGCAATGAGTTAACTCTGCTTCTATTACCCAAGGATTTAGTTCTTCAAGTGCTTTTGCTTTAGATAATAAATGATCAATTTGTGTTTTATCTGGGGTTACCATTATCCCTTTATCCCAATAACTAGTATGAGAATATAATAAATTGAAGAGTTTTATTATTAAGGACCTTAACTCCCCTAGTTCGATTGAATCGGTCCCTACATATTTCATCCAAACATAACTGTATTTTTGCTGATCAGTTAAATATCTAATTGAGTCGATAAGTGTCTTAAAAAATGCAGCACTTTCGTCTAATTGTTTATCTTTTCTGTCATTTATTGGAGTTAAATTTACTTTTAAATTACAGTCTAAACAAAGGGCATCCGTTGCATCATCTAAATCATACAGATTTTCTTTAATAGCTGATCTTAGCTCTTGGTATTTCTTTTGTTCATAAAGAATAAAAAGTTTAATACGTTTTACCTTTAACACTACATTTAATTTTGTTATATGTTTATATGTATCTATTGACTCTTCTACATCCTTTTGTGTTTTAAACCAAGACTCATATAAGAAAAGTAAAATAGGTGGATTGCCGCTTAAGGGCGTAAAGTGATATTTATTGCTTATCCATTCAAGCCATTTTTTTTCAGTGGGTTCTTTATTCTTTTCAGCAAGATCAAGGTGTGTACAATAGAGAAGCAGAACATCTATCTTTAACAAAAAAATATCATAGTTATATTTTTTTCCAAATGCATTAATTAAGAAATTTACTTTATCAAGATAAACCGTTAGCATAAGTTTATCGTCCTCTGCAAGATAAACGCATAACCTGTGATAGTAGAGACTTAGTACTTCTCGAAAGAGTTGTGGTAATTTTTTGGGTAAGGGGAGATTAGTGTTAGATAACGATAAAAATTCATTCTTAAATAAAAGGCGCTTATGATGAAACATATAATCTGCTGCAATAGAACTAGGCGCATGTTTACTTAATAGCTGTTTTAAATAGTTCAACCGTTCATGAATAAACGCAACATTATCAATATAATAATCCGATTCAACAAAGGCTAAGTTCTCTTTTAGAAAAAGAGCTTTTTCAAGTTGATAAAAAGTATTAACTATTTTAATAGTTAATACATGCAGACAGATTTTATTCTTAGTCAAATTGGCTAATTCAATTCGATGGATGTTTACAAAAAAGTCTAAAAATACTCGATTATTTTCACTTAATGTATTTTGGTGATTCATGTCTATCAGAAAGTGATCTAATACAAATGCGCACTCATCAAGCTGCATGAGATTAGTTTTTATAGTAAACACTTTGTTTAATAGAAATAAATTATCTGGCGCTAGCGTTTGATTACCTAATAATTCCAATCGTTTTTGAATGACTTTGTTTTGAATTTCAATGTCAGTCAAATTATCTTCATTACTGATGGCTTCTGTACTTTCATAATATTCATCAATATCATGTTCAAGCTCTTCAAACCAATCAAAAAGAGCTTGTCCTGTTAGTGTGTTTTTTGCTCTATCCATATGTTATTTAGCCCTTCTCGATAGGCATCTATTTTTAATCTGTGATTAGAATAAAAAATAAAGCAACAGTTATAGTAAATAAAAAGTCGACTCAAAGTACTAAATTAATCGCTAATTCAGACAGAGTTATTTATTTGACATCAGGTTTGCCTTGTTAAATAGATTCACATAAACATTTAAGTTCATCTATGAATAAAAAATTTACCGCTTTTTTATTAAAACGTTAAATTTGTTCATTGACATAATTCAAAAGCTTACCTATATTCTTAACTTTAAATAATAACCTTACAATTTATTTTCATAAACTTACAAATGATTTTTTACTCTTGATATCCCTGAATTATCTAATACGCTGAATAACAACAATAAAAATTTAATGCGAGAGAATAAAGTAACTTTTTAGACCATCTATTCCCTTATGAATTTTTTTATCAAACGTTTATTGATGATTGTTGCATTACAGTTAAGACAAAAAAACTGGGGAATTAAATTTATTGGCATGGGCTGAATTATTTCATGTCAATTCATTAAAAATACATTTTAAACTTTAAATCTTTGGATGATAACCAATGCTATTTTTTTATCATCCCAATATGGATGACATTACTTGGAGAATAATATGTCAAATAATCAATCAAAACCACCTAGTATGAGTAAAGTAGCAACGGCTAGTTTCATTGGTACAGCGATAGAGTATTATGATTTTTATATCTATGCTACCGCTGTTGCATTGGTCATTGGTCCCATTTTTTTTCCTCCAGGGGACGCCTCTGCTCAAACATTAAATGCCTTTGTCACTTTTGGTATTGCATTTGTTGCAAGACCCATTGGGTCGTTGCTTTTTGGCCATTTTGGCGACCGTTTAGGAAGAAAAACAGTACTCGTCAGTTCTCTACTCCTAATGGGCATTGCGACCACTCTGATAGGTTTATTACCCTCTTATGCGCAATGGGGCATAGCAGCACCAGTCATCTTATGTGTATTGCGATTTTTACAAGGCTTAGGACTTGGTGGTGAATGGGGAGGCGCTGCTTTATTGGCCACTGAATATGCTCCTAAAAATAAAAAAGCGTGGTATGGAATGTTTCCTCAACTGGGTCCTTCTGTAGGTTTTTTACTGTCCAGTGGAATTTTTTTCCTATTATCAATTTCACTTACGGATGACGCATTTAAAAGTTGGGGATGGCGTGTACCTTTTGTCCTTAGTGCAGTGCTTGTCGTTATTGGATTATATGTGCGCCTAAGTATTGCAGAAACACCAGCTTTCAAAAAAGCCCAAGAGAAACAACAATTAAGTAAAGCGCCTGTAAAAGAAGTGCTGACTAAACATGCAAAACCACTTGTTCTTGGCTCTTTATCAATGGTGGTATGTTACGCATTATTCTATATTGCCACTGTGTACACTCTTAAACACAGTACAGAGTATATGGGTTTTTCTAGAAGCGACATTCTTCCATTGATGTGTGGAGCTATTGTATTTATGGCAATTGCAACCCCTATATCAGCAGCACTTTGTGATAAATTTGGCAGAAAACCAATTCTAATCATAAGTGGTATTATTGCTTTTATGACAGGATTTACGCTAGAGCCACTTTTAGGTTTTGGGTATTGGGGTATTTTTGCATTTCTCGCTTTAAGTCTATTTATGATGGGGATGACATTTGCACCAATGGGTGCTTTTTTACCTGAATTATTTCCAACGCAAGTTCGTTATACAGGCGCCTCATTTGCCTATAACTTAGGGGGAATTCTTGGCGCCTCATTAGCCCCTTATTTGGCACAAAAACTTTTCCTAATGGGAGGATTAAGTTATGTTGGTTTTTATATAAGCATTGCTGCAAGCATTAGTCTATTGGCTTTGTTCTTAACTCATGAAACAAAAGATACTAACCTGCAAGTCTAATTATGAGGTAGGCTTAAACAATATTTTTTAATTTTTATGTATGTTTACATCACTGCTTTTAAGTCAGGATGTAAACATAAACGTTGTCACTGACCCACAAATTTAACAAATAGTGACTAACATTACCTCATTTAAGCTTGGATCATTGCATGCCAATATTTCTATATTTTGCAAAAATAAAAGCCTATTTCTCATAGTACACTTACTGAGACATGCCATACTCAATCAAGCTAATTATTGCACTTATACTAAAACTCAAATTTTGCCTTTCTATATGCACATACAGCCTTAGGCTATTAAAAAATAAAATCTCTATTCCTCACTCTCCATCCAATTATTGCAAAGTTGCTATCATCTAAATTAATCTTAAGTCAAAAACGTTTTTAAAATTTATTCATCGTAAAAAATCAGGTTATGTATTAATATGCTCAAGATAGTCATGTGATATAAAAAATGATAACCTTTCGATTCAGTTTTTAAAATATAGGGCAAAACATGTTTGAAGAAAAAGAAGCTATAGGCAAAAAAGGCAAAATAAAAGTATCTTACGTCAAAAAGGAAAATAAAGAAGGAAACACTTCTCTAAATGTTTACAAGGACAGAGATAGAAGTAAAGATAGAAATCATGATAGGGCAAATTCAACGAGTAGATCAAAGCGCTGGAGTACAACAGAACAACAAACACAACATAAGAACCCTAAAAAAAGTCGCACATTGCCTGGCCAACAAATTAGCCCTAAGAGCAGAGAGTGGTTAAGTCAATATCAAGATGAAAGAGAGATGCCAAATGTATCTCAATCCCATGATGACTATTTGATATCAAATGAAGAGAGTATAACGTCTGAAGATGCAGAATTTAAGGCACTATTAAAATCACAAAGACAAAATGAAATTAAAGTTTATGGTGAAAATGCTTGCCAAGCAATATTCAAATACAGAAAAGAATCTATTATCAAAGCATGGTTTGTTGAGTCAATAACTTATCGATTTAAAAATACCTTAAGCTTCCTTGCAAAACAAAAGCTTGGCTACAATATAGTTGCTAAAGAAGAGTTAATTAAAATTGCAGGGACTGAGCATCATGGTGGGGTTTGTTTTATTGTTAAAAAAAGACCTTATTTTGAGTTAAATGAATACATTCAATCAGCACAAAAAAATGACTGTATTTTAGCATTAGAAGGTGTTGCAAACCCACATAATATTGGTGCAATCGTTAGATCAGCTGCACACTTTGGAGTTAAAGCGATTATTCATCAAGATCCTTCCATTTTAGAGTCTGGTGCAGCGATAAGAACAGCAGAAGGAGGCGCTGAATTTGTAAAACCGATAAATACAATCGATTTTTATGATTCACTCATCTGCCTACAAAAAGCGGGTTATACGTTGATAAGCACTTCAAGTCATCAAGGAAAACCACTTTCTAAAACAAAATTACCCAATAAGTGTGTTTTACTCATCGGACAAGAACAAGATGGCTTGACAGATAGTACATGGGAAAAAGGAAATTTAAAAATTTCCATTGATGGTACCGGTCAAGTTGAAAGTTTGAATGTATCAGTTGCTACAGCCATCATTTTATCTAAATGGTGGCAAGATACTCATTTTTTTCAGAAAAATGATAGCCAATAACAATGGTCAATGGCTTAGACTGAATAAATGTTACAAAAGTGTCAATTTCAGTAAAATAGTTTTACAACCTCTATCTTTAAGGTAGAATTAAAATGTTTTATGAATTTGAAATTAATCTGAGTGATACAAATCACTTAATTAAACTAAGGAGTCTATTATGGACGTAGGTGCAGTTAACTCAATCGTTTCTACCGCTTCAGCGTTAGATCAAATTTCATTGCAATCACAAGTCAGCACTTCTGTTATGAAAAAAACTATGGACATCAATGAAAGCCATGCAGCTTCATTAATTTCAATGATTAACCAATCTCCTCTCGCAACTAGCGGTAGTGTTGGTACTCGAATCAATACAACTGCCTAACTGTTTAGCAGTTTTTGGGTTACCTTCGTTAATAAGGTAACCATTTTTCAAAAGCGGATTAAATTATCCGCCGGCCAGTTTAACTTTAAACCCTTTATCTTCAAGAAATTGCTTTATTAATTCTCGTTTATCCCCTTGGATTTCAATTATACCGTTTTTACAAACTCCGCCACAGCCTAATTTTTTTTTAAGTGCTGAAGTCAGTTCACTTATTTGAGTGTCATCCAAATCTAATCCGGTGATAATGCAGACCCCTTTTCCTTTTCTTCCAGTCGTTTGGCGACTGATTCTGACAATACCGTCTCCTTTAGGTCGCTCTGTTTTTTTAGGTTCTTCCTTAATTCTTCCTATCGCAGTTGAATAAACCAATTGACTATTGTTGTCTTCCATTAAATTACCTATTGAATGTTTAAATTAATCAGTGATTACCTTCTAAAAAGATCTAGTTCAACATTTAAAAGCAAAAGTAGAGCAGATTCTCCTCCCCATGCCTTTGTCGCTTGATGAAATGCGAGAATTGAAGGGTGTTGGGCTAACCAAAAAGGAATGTTTTGTTTAAGGATATTTTTTCCAAAACCGTGCATTATGCAAGCACACTGCACACTCTCTTTTAGACAAGCAGTAACTAATGCACTTATTTCTCTTTTTGCTTGCAATTGGGTAAGTCCATGCACATCCAAAAATAATTCAGGTGTGTAGTCACCTCTTCCCAAGCGTTTAAGTTCAAAACTGTCCACGTTAGGTTGTATAAAACGCATTGGGCCCTCTGTCGGCAGATTCGGTTGATAGATATCAGAAAAAGGAAAGAATAATTCCTCATTTTCTTTGTTATCTTTTGAGCGATTGAATTGATTATAAGCATTTCTAGATTTATTATATGTTTTAGGGATAATAACATCTTGCTTTAGGATTTTAGCTCCTTTTGTCGCTTCTCTAAATAGACTCAGCTCTTCAAATTTATCCATATTCTTCACCATCACATTGCGCTTAAAATAATCAAATTCTTTTGATTGGAATTTTTCATTGTATTAAAGGTACATCAGTACTAATTAATATCTCATCTATTGCAATGATATTTTTGATTTCCCTATGTCTTATTTTTGCGTATCAGTGGTTTTGTCAGAAGAGTTTTGCATTTGAGAATCAATATCCGTTTGCAAACTCGTATTTTCATTTTTTTCAATCATCTTGGCATTTTTAAACAGATATACCATTTGTAGAACCAAAAAAACAACCAGTAGAACAGGCATACCAAACATCTTAAAATTTACCCATGTGTCTAAATCATAATGCCATCCAACAAATAAATTTAAGCCACTGCAAAAAATTAAAAAAATAATAAGTGCAATATTGATATTTCGCCAAACGTGCTTTGGCGCAGTAAGTTCATCTTTCATCGCCACCTCCATCGCACTTTTTTTAGTAACGAAGGTAGTTATTACCAATCCTATTGCTAAAATCCAATAAATTATGGTGACTTTCCATATTAAAAAGGATTCATTTTGAAATTTGATGGTCAATAATCCAAAAATAACCAATAAAATATTACTAAAAAGCATCATCTTATCGATTCGTTTATACAAAAAATAATAGATTACGGTCGAAAGAACTGTAAGACCTATAAGGGCTTTAGTCGCTAAAAAAATATCATATTTTTTGTAGATGACAAAAAATATGATCACAGGTAAAAATTTTAAAATCGCATTCATATATGAAATCCTATCAGTTAAAAAAGTACTAAATTTTAGCACATAGTGTGACTATATTTAAGTTTATCTTATAGATCTAAGTTGTAAAACTTGGCAAATTAGAGTCTTCATTCTTATTTACTACATGCTCACGTCGTTTTATTAGCGCGAGATATTAATCTCGTGATGATTTTAAAATATATTGGATAACGGCTTTTAAATACACATCTTCGGCTTTGTAGCTTTACAAATACCATTAAGCACATTATATTTACTCAAAATGAGTTATATTCCATAATTTGAAATAATTACACAAATGCATTACTGACAAAACGGACTTTATGATGAAACTTTTGAGTAAATATACCCTGTTTAAATTTATGCCTGGCCTCAAAAACCTCTTCGAATATCAAAGAGACTGGCTTGGCCCTGATATCAAAGCGGGGCTTTCTGTAAGTGCTGTAGCTTTACCAATTGCAATTGCCTATGCCGAATTAACTGGGGTTAGTCCTATTGTGGGTCTTTATGCATGTATATTACCTATGATTGCTTATGCACTTTTTGGCTCCTCTCGACAGTTAATCATAGGCCCTGATGCTGCGACTTGTGCAATTATTGCTGCAGTTGTAGCTCCATTAGCTCTCTCAAACCCTCAAGTTTATCTTCAATTAGTGATCATAATGACATTTATGACAGGTATTTGGTGCTTAATAGCAAGTAAACTCCATCTAGGAGCACTAGCGGATTTATTATCTCGTCCTATTTTAACCGGGTTACTTAACGGTGTAGCCATTACAATTATCATTGGTCAATTAAATAAAGTATTAGGATATACAAGTAATAGCAATCAATTAATTGAAATTTTATATAATCTACCAGTAGAAATACAAACCATCCACTGGCCTAGTTTTATCAGTTCAGCTCTAACTTTAGCCCTTTTGATTCTCTTTAGGCGTTTTTTTTCAAAATTACCTGCACCCTTAATAGTTATGGTAATCATGACGTTTCTAGCTGCATTCTTGGCAGAACAATTTAATATAGACATGATTGGTGAAGTCAGAAAATCTAGTTCATTACCTGATTTTTCTAATTTTCCGCCTGGATTACTTCGTGAACTATTAGTTCCCTCATTAAATTTAGCCCTAGTTAGCTTTGTTAGCCTCATGCTAACAGCAAGAAGTTTTGCTACAAAAAATCGCTATGAGATTGATGCGAATGCAGAGTTTAGGGCGCTTGGTATTGCCAATATTCTTTCTGCTATTTCGCAAGGTTTCGCTGTGAGTGGAGCAAGCTCAAGAACGGCTGTGAATGACAATGTAGGTGGTAAAACTCAACTGGTTTCAATCATAGCCGCAGCGGTTATTGCCTTTGTACTCTTTTTTATGACTGCCCCTTTGAAATACATACCGATTTCGTCTCTTGGTGTTGTTCTTATTTATGCTACATGGTCACTTATCGATTTCAAGAATATCAGAAAATTACGCAAACGAGATAAAGCAGCTTTTCGTTTAGCTATTTTCACGGTCGTCATGGTACTCACTGTTGGAGTTATCGCTGGTATTGGCTTAGCTGTATTAGTCGGTTTGATGCAATTTTTGAGAATTATTTTTAGGCCTACTGAAAGTTTGCTAGGTGCTGATGAGGAAGGCAGAATTCATTCTCTTTCTTCAAACAAGGAGGTAAAACCGATTGAAAATACCATCATCTACCGTTTTAACTCTCCTCTGACTTATTTCAATATTGCCTACTTTAAAAGAAGAATAAATCAGTTAGTAGAAAACTCTGATGGCTTAGAATCAACAGAAATAAAGTGGGTGATTATTGATGCTGTTTCTGCATTAACTCATTCTGACGTGAGTGTCATAGCTGGACTCAAAGAACTTAAAAAAGAGTTAAACATCAAAGGAATTCAAATTCTTTTTGCGGGCAGAAAAACCAATTTAACTCAATGGCTTAGAGTCAAAGAAACCAATAAAGATTGGCTTTTGTTTAATGATTTATACCTCGCTGTTCGCTATGTGCAAAGTATCACTCAAATAGATGAGGAGAATCAAATTGAAAATAGTGATTCAAATTCAACGATTAATACTCAAGAAACCATCCGAAACAAAGTTGAAATTGATAAAAATGCCCCAATAATTAGTTTAAGCCATTATAATGCGCTAAAGCCTATTTAAATTAAATCAATTGTAAAGGATTATTCTAATGAAATATATTGGCGCACATGTGAGCGCATCTGGCGGTGTACATAACGCCATTGAAAGGGCTCATGAAATAAATGCTAATGCCCTTGCTCTTTTCACAAAAAACCAAAGGCAGTGGCAAGCCCCTCCTTTAAGTAAAGAGATTATAGAAGCCTTCAATGCTAATTGTATAAAGTATGCGATTGATAAAACTAAAATTCTTCCCCATGATAGTTATTTAATTAACTTAGGGCATCCTAATCATGAATCTTTGGTTAAATCAAGGAATGCGTTTATTGATGAAATGCAAAGGGCAGATCTTTTAGGTCTTTCTTTATTGAATTTTCATCCTGGAAGTCATCTTAACGAAATTACTGTTGACGAGTGTCTCACAAGAATTAGTGACTCAATAAACATGGCATTAGATGCAACCTCAAACGTTATTGCCGTTATTGAAAACACCGCTGGACAGGGCTCAAATCTCGGTTATAAATTTGAACATCTTGCTCAAATCATTGAGGGTGTCAATGATAAAAGTCGTGTCGGTGTCTGTATAGATACTTGTCATGCCTTTGCTGCGGGGTATGATCTAAGAACCCATGATGATTGTAAAAAAACTTTTGAACAATTCGAAAAAATTGTTGGTTTTAACTATTTAAAAGGGATGCATCTGAATGATGCAAAAAGTACTTTTGCTAGTCGAGTAGACAGACATCATAGTCTTGGACAAGGAAATATAGGTGAAGATGTTTTTAAATTTATTATGCAAAACCCCGCTTTTGATGATATTCCCCTGATATTAGAAACCATAAACCCTGACATATGGAAAGAGGAAATTCAATGGCTTCGCTCTTTGATGGATTAATTATGTTTATAACATTCACTTTTTAACAGGATATTGCTTATTACTATGATTAAAACTCAGTTCAATATTGGCCAATCAGTTAGGCATAAGCTATTAGGCTTGCCTGGAGTCGTTGTGGATGTTGATGCTGAATATGGTTTGATTGAACCGAAAATCAGTGAATTAGATATTCATGAATCTTTTTTTAAAAGACCATGGTACCATGTGGTATTACAAGATGAAGACGGTAATCATATTCACACTTACCTCGCTGAAACACAAATCATGGAAAGATTAAGTTCAGAAGATGATGAAACTGAAAAACTCAATGATATCCGTCGCTCTGTTCTAAGCCAATTTAATTACATGAAAAACAGAACTTAATTTTCAGTCTTCAAAGACAAGTTTACAAAAACAAGTGATTGATTTAAGATTTTGTGGTAAATTATCTGAAAGAATTTCTACTATGAATATCCAATCGTAATATTCACTTTTCGCTAAAAGCTTACTGTAGATGAGTCTTTATTTTTTACTTTTCTACAACAATAAAATAGAGTGTTTTAATACAACACTCTTAGTAACTATCTGAGGTATATATGGGATTTTTATCTGGTAAACGTATTTTAATCACCGGTCTTGCAAGTAAATTATCAATCGCACACGGTATTGCTAAAGCAATGCATGATCAAGGTGCAGAACTCGCTTTTACCTATCAAAATGATAAATTAAAAGGCCGTGTTGAAGGTTTTGCTGAAGAATTCGGTTCATCTATCGTCCTTCACTGCGATGTAGCTGAAGACGAGAATATTGATACCATGTTTAAAGATCTTGCCAAGCATTGGCCGACTTTTGATGGTTTCGTTCACTCCATCGGTTTCGCTCCTGCAGATCAGTTAGACGGCGACTATGTTAATGCAGTTTCTCGCGAAGGCTTCAAAATAGCACATGATATTAGCTCTTACAGTTTTGTAGCTATGGCAAAAGCTTGTCGTGAAATGCTTAATCCTAATGCTGCGCTTTTAACACTAACTTACTTAGGTGCTGAACGCGCTATACCTAACTATAATGTAATGGGGCTTGCTAAAGCGTCTTTAGAAGCGAATGTGAGATACATGGCAAATGCAATGGGTCCTCAAAGTATTCGTGTTAACGGGATCTCTGCAGGACCAATTAGAACTCTTGCTGCATCAGGAATTAAAGATTTCCGTAAGATGCTCTCTCATTGTGAATCTGTCACGCCTATCCGCCGCACAGTAACTATTGAAGACGTAGGTAACTCTGCTGCTTTTTTATGTTCTGATCTAGCAGCTGGTGTAACAGGCGAAATATTACATGTTGATGGTGGATTTAGTATCGCGGCAATGAATGAACTTGAACTGAAATAAGTTTTAGTTAGATTATTGCTATATGATATCAAACCGATAGAAACAGTAAGTTGACTATCGGTTTTTTTGTTTATTCATTTGCATTTGTCTCATGACTTCAGTTAAATACTCTTAATAATAGGTTCTTATGTTTCAAAATAATCCTCTGCTCGCACAATTAAAACAACAGTTGCATGTTTCTACGCCTATGGTCGAAGGAATCGTTAAAAGTACTTCTAAGGCCTTTGGTTTTTTAGAAGTAGATGCCCAGACAAGCTACTTCATCCCTCCGCCACAAATGAAAAAAGTCCTACATGGAGATAAGGTAAGTGCAAAAATAGAGACCGAAAATGGAAAAGAATTTGCAAAATTAGAAGCGCTTATACAACCCTCATTAACTCGTTTTATTGCAAGAGTACAATTTGAAAACCAAAGATTAGCAATTATTCCTGATCATCCCCAGCTTAACACCCCTATCAACGCAAAATTAGCTTTAACAGGTAAAAATAGCTTTGAGATGGCTTGTCATGAAAAATCCATAGATCCTACTAAAACTCAATTAAAAAATGGTGACTGGGTGGTAGCAACCTTGGTCGGGCATCCCCTAGGGCTAATATATGATAGTGATTCTCCTGCCCAAAATAAAAATAAACAACTGTTTTTCTTTGCAGAAATTACAGAATTTATCACATTCAGTGACGATCCTCTTGCACCATGGTGGGTCACTTTAGCTGAACAGGATTTGCCAAGAACTGCACCTATCTTACCTGATGATATTCATAGTCTGTTGTCAGAAGAAAGAAGTCTTGACGCACTATTGAATAATGGACAATTTGAAGATTTAAGTAATGACTGTTTTTTTACAATTGATAGTGAATCCACCGTCGATATGGATGATGCCCTTTTTGTAACGAATGTAGATAATATTTTAAAACTCACTGTCGCCATTGCAAACCCGACTGAATTTATTCCATCGGGATCAGCTATAGATGAAATCGCTAAGCAAAGAGGTTTTACCTGTTATTTGCCAGGTTTTAATGTCCCTATGCTACCAAGAGAACTTTCTGATAACCTCTGCTCTCTCATACCAAATAAAATGAGACGCGTACTCGCTTGTGAAATGAGTATTGACGAATCTGGCGACATCACAGATTATCGTTTTTTTAATGCCGTCATTGAATCTAAACATAAACTAAGTTATACCAACGTCTCTGATTATCTTGAAATGCAAGGTGATTGGAAACCAAGCAACTTAGTATTACAAAAACAAATAAGTCAATTAGCAGAATTTGCCAAGCGCCGCCAAGCATGGCGTGAAAAAAACGCACTCATTTTTAATGATAAACCAGAATATAAATTTATTCTCGGTGACGATGGAACAGTATTAAGCATTGAAATTGATGAACGTCGTATTGCCAATAAAATGGTTGAAGAGTCTATGCTCGCAGCAAACTTATGTGGTGCAGATTTTCTAGAATCTAAACTCGGATACGGTCTTTTTAATGTCCATGAAGGGTTTGATAAAGAACATATTGAAGCCGCAGTAAAAACTTTGGCCAATTATAATATTACTTGTGAATGCGATTCGTTATTAACACTGAACGGTTTTTGTGACTTGAAAAGAAAACTCGCTTTGGAACCAACTGAATTTATTGATAGCCGGTTAAGACGTTTTCAAACCATGGCGGAAATAAGATTACAGCCTGGCCCTCATTTCGGATTAGGATTTAAAGGTTATGCAACTTGGACATCACCTATTCGTAAATATTCAGATATTATTAATCATCGATTAATTAAATCTATATTAGCACAGGAAAAACCGGATGCTATAGAGGAGAGTCTATGTGATCATCTGATGATCAGAAGAAAAATCTCTAGACAAGCCGAGAGATTTATTGCTAATTGGTTGTATGCGATTTATCTTGAACCTTTTGCTGGTAAAGATGAGCTTTTTAAAGGAGAAATTATTGATATTAACCGTGCAGGTATGCGTGTTAAATTAATTGATAATGGTGCCGTTGGCTTCATTCCAAACTCGTTCCTTCATTCGAATAGGGATGAAATTGCTTCTCTAGTAGAAGATGGCTATATAGAAATAAAAGGCGAAAAAGTATTTACTAGTGGACAATCTATAGAGGTAAAAATTCACGAAGTACGCAAAGAGACACGTTCAATAATATTTTCAACCCAAACGAAATTTTCATAACAAAAAAACAACAATCATCTGTGGATGCAACATTTAACTCTCAGATGATTGTTGGAATAAATAAAAATTTAAATAACTTAAAAAAAGTACTTTCTTCGTAACCTATCACTTACTTCCACTGGATTTAGAAACAAACATAAAACAATTTCTTAAGCTTAAGAAAAATTCAATGGACAACAATCCATCCTTTTATCATCAATATTTTAATTACTCAATATCTAATTACTTAAATTGTTAATAATCTAAACCTCATGCGAAAATTCAGTTTATTTTCCCTTTGACATAGGACCATCTGCTGTTGGAAATGGACAAGTAAAATCATAATCATCACAAAGAGTATATTTTAATAATTCTTCATTTCGTTTTTGAGTTATTTTAGTTAAGCATTCGGAATATATCACAGGTTCTATAGATCCTCCATAAACGCTATGTGCTGCAATCTTACATTCAGCATCGCGAAACTGAATCCAAAGACGCTGCGATTTTTTTAATTTATCGAGCAGGCTTACGTCTGCCATGCCACGGTTATGTTCGTTATCCTGCATGGCATCTGACGTCTTTAACCTTGAAACGATAATACTATACAATTGATTAAGTTCAGCATCTGCCTCTTTAAATTGCATATTAGCACATTCATTCATGTAAATTGGTTTGGTGTCGTCGTCACAGTTTATCTCGGCTTGTACATTCAAAGAAGATAAGAAAAGCAGCGCTATCAGAAAATAAAATGTTTTACATTTAAGTTTTTGCAATTTATTCATTAAAGTTGTCATTTGTCCTTTGTCATTTGTCGTAGTATATCTTGGCTTAAATCCCCTTTGATAGTACAAATAAATGAAATTTTATTTGTATTCTATTAAGTAATAATTTTCACGGTTTTTATTTAAAAGCAATGATTAGATAATACCAAAAAGAGATTTGAATTATTCTAAAGATAAAAGTGATGTCATAACTCGAAGCATTGTAATATCTTTAAGAGGCTAAAAAAATAGTAGTAGCTTTGCAAGCTTCTTAAATCCTCGCACTTATCGCACAAGGATTTTAAAATTTAATACGAAAAACCACCATCATTTAAGACTTAACGATGTGCGTTCCGGTTTCTTCTTTAAGTGCAGGAAGTAATTTTTCAGGTAAGGTAATAATAGCCGCTTTACCACCTGACTGCACAAAACTGATTGCCGCATCAATCTTTGGTAGCATGCTTCCTGCTGGAAAATGCCCCTCTGATTTGTATTGTTCTACTTCAGCTATCGTTACTTTATCTAGGCTCTTTTGTGTAGGCTTACCAAAGTTAACAGCGACTTTCTCAACACCTGTTGTAATCAACAAAATATCAGCATGCAAGGTTCTTGCCAAAAGTTCAGTAGATAAATCTTTGTCAATGACCGCATCAACCCCTTTAATTCTTCCTGGATTTGCTGAATCTTTAATAACAGGAATGCCACCACCACCAATTGCAATTACAACGATATCCTTTTGAATTAAACTCATAATAGAGTTGAGTTCAATTATACCTTGAGGTTTAGGTGAAGGAACTACTCTTCTATACCCTCTGCCTGAATCTTCAACAAATTGCCACGTTGGATTTTGTTTAACTAATTCATCTTTTTCAGCTTCTGTAAAAAATGAACCAATTGGTTTACTTGGCGCCTTGAATGAAACATCATTTTCATCCACTTCAACTTGAGTAAGTACTGTAACAACGTCACGCGCAACATTTCTTTCTGCCAATTCATTTTGCAAACACTGCTGTATTAGATAACCAATACCACCTTGAGTATTAGCAACACAATTGACTAACTCAAGAGGCGGAACGTTCGCTTGTGCTTGTGCAATTTCAGAACGTTGCAATTCTAATCCAACCTGAGGACCGTTACCATGGGTTAACACCACGTTATATCCTTGCTCGATTATATCTACAATAGGTTTAACCATGTTTTGTATTGCTAATAACTGGTGTCCAACACTTTGCGAAGCATTATCCGTAATAATACTATTACCACCAATTGCTACAACAACGGTTTCTTTCTTAGCTACAGTCATGAAAACTCCTTCCTAAATAAAGTTAAACATAAAACACGTTAAATTTTGGTATAACGTTTTGAAATTTCGTTTGCCGCTTCTTTTACAGAATGTATTGCAAGATTTGTCTTTTCATCATTCATTCTAATCAACGGGCCTGAAACAGAAATAGCTGCAATGATTTGATGATTTTCATCATATACAGCAGAAGCAACGCATCTGAGGGATAAAAATTGCTCCTCATTATCCATTGCATACTGCAAATTTTTGACTTTTCTTATTTCATCAATCAACTCAGGCACAGTCTGCAATGTATTACTTGTATACTTTTCAAGAGTATATTTTTCACCGAATACTCCCTTCAACTCTTCATCTCGATAATTAGACAATAATATTTTGCCTGCTGCCGAGGCATGTATAGGCAGTTTTGAGCCTATAGGAGAAACCATTCTCATAATTTCTAAACACTGAACTTGCCCAACTAATACAGCTTCAAGTACACTGTCATCCATAACACATATATTGACAGTTTCTCCCATACGAAGCATCAAGTGCTTCATAACAGGAGTTGCAATTTCAAGAAGATCTCTTGTCCTTGCAAATGCACTTCCAAGATGAAAAAGTTTACCACTAACCAACCAACGCTCATTAGCTAAATCTTGGTAAATTAGTCCCTCTAATTCTATTGTCTTTAATAAACGGTGTGTTGTTGAATTTGCTAGTCCAACTTTATTTGCAAGTTCTGTAAGTGTTAATCCATGATTTGAACGCGCTATGGCTTCAATGAGTTGAATTCCTCTTGATAAAGATTGTACCATCGACTGACTTACTCCCTTGTTCAGTTTGATTAATATTCATCTATCACCATACTAGTTAAAAATCATAAAAGGAGTAGCAATAATTATTTACTTAAAATCTCTTTTTACTCTTTTTTTAGCTTGCTTTTAAATAGCGGGCGATTAAATCCAATGAGTAAAGCACAAATAAATAAAAAATAACCAATTGAGATCCATATGCCCGATTGATATAAAAGTATAGCACTTATGCTAAGGAGTAAAATAGCAATAAGTCTTCTTATTGCGACTATATTCACATGATTCAATTTCAAATGATCACCTTATAAATAATTTTGAATAGAACACTAAAATTTCTTACTCACGCAAAAATTCGTGTAAGTATACCGATGATAATCACTAAAAAAACTATAAAAGGCAACAATTTTTTTATGATATTACCCTCTTGTCCTAGAATACCTGCTGTTGTTACTCCAAGCAATAAATTTGAAGGTGAAATCATAGTCCCCACCGCACCACCACCTGTTTGTGCTGCGAGCAACAGAGCAACATTTTTACCCGTAATTTCAGCCATTGAGGATTGAAATTCAGCAAATAAAATATTTGAGCTCACATTACTAGATGACATAAAAGTTCCTATCATACCAACAAGTGGTGTAAAGTAAGTATAATAGCCACCAGTAACAGTAGCAGTGCCTAGGGCGAGAACCCCAATTTGATTACTTCCATTCATGACTTTACTCATTATCAATAATAACATAATTGATAAGGCAGGAGGTACGGACTTTTCAATCGTTACCCTGAGCATTTTTGATGTTTCTGCCTTTTTAATCAAACCTTTTGCATAAAAAAATATATAAGTAATCAAAGCAGATACCAACAAAAAAAATCCGGAATGGGTAAACCAAGCTACCTGCCCATAAATCTCTATTGCGGGATTTTCAAATCCATACCCTGTAGTCGTTCTTGCAAAGGACAGACTCATGGTAAATTGTCCTAAATATTTTTTTATCGAAGGAACAATTAATACAATCGCTGAGAGAAAAACTAACACAAGATAAGGTAATAATGCCTCAAAAAAACTAATTGAGGTCGATTTTGTATCATTATTTGTTGCAAAAGTACGGTCACTAGCCACATTCTCTATGCGGCATGGTATTGATTTCCCTTGATAGCAAGGAAGTTTTGCTATCAAAAAAATCACGCCCAGTGCTATAGTACTAGGTACAACAGCACTCAAAGCGCTAAAGTAATGGGAGGTGATCATTTGTCCTACAAAAAAAACACATCCCAAGATCACTATGGCAGGAAACCCATGTTTTATTGCCCTCATTCCGCCATAAATATAAGCAATAAGAAATCCAGAAAATGACACTACAATTCCGGTAAATAGCGTAGTCCAAAGTGCTGTCTCTAGATATAAAGGGCTTGTTGGATTTATTCCTATTTGTTGCATCAATGCCTGCCAGCCTAATCCTAAGGTGCCAAAAGTACCCGCCCAAGAATGTCCTATCAAAGGAATAGCGACTGCATAAAAAGGTCTAATACCAATGCCTATAAGTATCGGAGCTGTCACTGCAATAGGCACACCAAATCCTGAGGGCCCCTGTAGAAAACTGGCAAAACACCAGCCAATGGCTAGCACTTGTAGAAACCTATCTGGGATCATTTGTGTAAGAGCTTGCTGAATCGATTTAAAGGCATTAACTTTAAGACTTAATTCATATAAAAAAATGGCTGGAATAATCACCGCGATAATAGAGAGACTGTTCCATACCCCTTTCGTTATTTCGACGCTCAATGTCAAAATCGGTGCTTTAAAAACAAAAAAAGCGGTTATTAACGTCGTTATTAGCCCAAAGATAGCAGCATCTACTACTGCCCACTGTCGGATAATGAGCAGATAAAGCAACAACACGATCGGCAAAATAGCCGCCGACCATGTTAATAAACTGACAGGGGTCGTCATTTAAGATACCTTGCTGCGAATGCTTTAAGTGCACTAACCATGATAGCCATAGGCGGTGTCACTATACCAGCTCCGACTTGCCCAACACCCGCCATTTTATGTGCTACTCCCGTATTGATGATAGGTAATAATCCTGTAGCTACCACCTTACGTATATCGATACCAAGTGCTACTCCTGCAAAATCCATAGTCGGTATGGGTAAATCATTATTAAGTCCCGTCGCTATTTCTCGCATTGATTCAGTGTATTTAAAGGCTTCATAGACACTTTCTGCCCCTACAAAGCGTACTACAGCTGGCGCAGCTCCCATTGCCATTCCCCCTATGCCATAACACTCAACAATAGCAGAATCACCCATATCAGGGTTCGCATCTGCTTCACTATACCCTGGAAAATAAAGTGCATTAGGTTTAAGACATGGCGCTTCGAACCATTCTTTACCCAGACTACTGACGTTAATACCAAAATTGACGCCATTACGGCTCATTGCAGTTAATACTGTACAATATGGAATATCTCTTACAGTATCTGCAATTGCTTTAGTTGCAGCCATAGCAAGATTTAGGAAAAATTGTTCATTTTTTTTAGCAACGAATTCCACAATATCTTTTGCATGTTCATTACCCTGGGTTGCTTCAGTTAATTCCCCACTGATTTGACGATAAAAAAGCAAACTTGCAGCGACATTACGTTGATGCATCTCATCTCCCATCGTCAATGCTTGAGACATTATATTTTTAAGGTTTATACCACCAGAAGCTATTAATGCTTTATCTAAAGCAGGTGCTAATACTTTTTCTAACCAATGTAAGCGTTCAATGACTTCAGTTCCATTCGCACCAAAACGCATTACTTTACCAATGCCCTCATTAATAGTGGAATAGGCCTTATTGCCATAGGTTTCATTTTCAACTTCAAAGAGCGGCATAGAATAAGATATCATGCCTGTCATCGGACCTACACATTGATTGTAATGATTAGGACCATAAGTGATTTCTCCACTTTGCATTAATTTAATGGCTTCGTCATCAGTCTTTGCTAAACCCTCATACTTTAAAGCTCCAATAAAGGCGCCCTGCATCGGACCACACATCTCCTCCCATGCAATCGGTGGTCCAGCGTGATAAATGCTCTTTTTAGTCATTCCTGGGATGACTTCATGTGCATAACGAATTCTCTTGAGCACTGGCTGGCCTGCTCTCATTTTATCAAATGCTTCGTTATTGGCTTTATCAATGAGACTGTCACCTTTTTCATCCACCAGTTCAGTGGCTAAACGGAATAAAATATTTATCAATTCCGTGTCACCTTGCGCAGGAGGTTTCCAATCTAAATTAACATGAGGTATTTCATTTTTTTCAAACGCGTGTAAAAAACTATCAACCCCTAGATTTATGACATTTTGTCCAGACATGTTCTATACTCCTTTATTATTTATTTACAACTACACGACAAGCCCAAGTCGCAGCAATAGCATTACTTTCAAATACACGAACTCCTGCATCGGCAAGCTGATTGGCTACGGTTTGACGTGCTGGAATATCCTTTTCTGTTCCACATACCGAAACTACAACTATTTTTTCATCACTTTTCCCTTTCGACAGCTTTTTAGCTCTTTCTAAGGCTTTAACAAATGCCTCAGCTTGCCCTTCTGCAGCCCCAAAACCAATCACTAAATCAGCAATAACAACAGCAACATCTTCATCTAATAAAGTGTTTACTAAATGTTCCATTCTCAGTTCAGGTGCCATCATAGGGTGAGGTCTACCTACAGTAAATTCATCATCTCCAAAGTCCCAAAAACAGTTACCTACACTCGGCATAGAGGCCGTAACCGTATTAAATCCTGCGACTGAAAGGTTGGAATAAAGTTCTTTTCCAATAATTTTACCTGCTATTTCAGCCGATTCTTGGCATAAGGTACCACCACTGAAAAGTCCTCGAATATACTTACCTTTGGGTTTTGCTAAATCAGGTAAAAGGCTGAATTTTTCTTTGGTATTCAAACCATGATGAGCAAGCTCTGCGAGTAAACAAGCAAAATCAGTTAGGTTCTCAGCATAAGGAACGTTTGCAGCTTTTTCAGTATCGTAATTTTCAGCACCTAAAAAATGAACTGCTACTTTTTTACTCGCTTTGCTCGCAAGCTCAATTAAACGCGTACGGGTTTTAGCTCCGGGAGGCTTACCAACAATACCGATAATTTTAGTTGTTTCATCTGCAATTAAACGCTCAAACGCACTTATGGCGGTTATTCCTCCAATTTCGTCTTTGAGATCTCGTCCGCCTGTTCCATACGCTTGGCTAATACCTACTCCCAACCTATCTAACAAACATGTCACTTCTTGTAGTCCAGTTCCAGATGCTCCAATTACCCCGACTGGTCCTTTACCGATGGTATTAGCAAATGCATATGGCACTCCATCAATAATAGCAGTCCCACAATCAGGTCCCATTACTAAGCACCCTTTACTTTTAGCCAATTGCTTCAAGGCTAGTTCATTTTCAAGTGAAATATTATCACTATATAAAACAACATCGCAGCCTTTTACGACAGCTGTCGCTGCTTCATACTGTGCGTAATCGCCAGCACAACTAATAAGTACCGTTGTTTTGCCTTCGAGCTCATTTAAAGCCTTGGTAATGGTAGTGGGAATTTCTTTACCTGCTTGCCCTTGTTTTTTAGGAGCTGCATCAAGTAATTCCTGAACTTTTGCAAGACAAGTTTCGATGATGTCCTCTTTCGCTCTCACAGCAATCGCTAGATCATCAGCTTTGGCTTGGTTTATTTCATCAGTCAACAACCCTGATGTTTTATATAAATCCTTATTTCTATCTGTGGCCATCATTGCTGAAATTTGCTCTGCTCCACTTTCTTCTTTTGCTTGTACAGATAATTTCATTAAAAATACAGAATCTCTGTAGGTATCCTTAAGGACAATTGATTTGACAACTGACATTTAAATCCCTCTCTAATATCAACTAATGAACCGTATCAACTTGATGTTAATACTTTTATTGCCACTCCTGTAGCAAATAACGTGAAACTTATCTAAACAAGATAAATCCTACAAAAAAATTGAAATACCTTTTTAATTATTTATTACCTTAATTATTACCTTTTTAGTTATTGCCTTTTTAGTTATTGCCTTTTAATGACTAAAGTGGCAAACCACGTCCCAACCAAAGCATCTATTCCAGAGCTATGCCCAATTTTTTGTAAAACGACTAATGATGCAATAAATTCTTCTTGTTCATTCATTTTGTTAAGTGTGAGTTTTACACCTTCTACTTGTGCAGCTGTTTTCAGTAATCGAGCGAAATTGCTCATGCAATCAGTTAAGGCAACGGAGAAATATCCCTCTAATGCACTATTCAAGAAGGCTTGGCTAATACGATTTGTATTTTCTTTAATATTATGAGTTATAGATACCGTCATATCTAATAACTCTGTTTGCCCAAAGTAGCGTAAACCTGCTATAAAGCCTACAATAAAATCATCTCCAGCAGGAGTTAACCCTTCACCATGCCCTATTAATTGGTTTAATCCTGTTGAAATGTAGGGTTCATGTTTCAATATTGCCCCCAAATACAACCACCGTAGTGCACTTAAGATCTCAATTAAATAAGCACTGTTCAGGCTATCATGCTGATAATTTTTCCTTGTAAAATTAATGAATCTATTCTCTAAAGCTAGATCTATAAGGGCATCAAAATAGCGGGCAACGCTTGCTCTTGCAGTAGTAATATTTAGAGTACCCTTCGCAAAGCGATCAAATAAAGGTGCATTAATCAGAATGGGAAGTAACTTTCCAAGGCCTATAGTTGAAATTCTATTCATTTCATCACTCAGCTCATCACTGTATATTGCTGTTGGAAATTCTGAAAATATATTAATGTGCCAACGGTTTCCCAACGATAAAAAACAGTCCTTCGTTTTCATCTCACTAGTCTGCAAGCTAATCCTTCGATCTAATTTGCATGTTGTGTCTACCAATTCTAATGAAATCAAAATATTTTCATGCATTTTTTCAGTACAATAAGCCAAAAGTGTATCAAAGTCAGAAATCCGGATAGATAAACTACTCAATGAAATTCTATCAGGTGTGAAGCAAATGATTTTTTTATTGCCAGAAACTTCCATGCAATATATCGCTTTAGAAAAACAAGCCAAAACTTTTAATTGTTTAAACTCACTCAAGTTTACATAATTGGATATATCAACAATTCTCATTTACTCACACCTTACTTTAAATAGTTAGATAACTTAGTTATTTGTAAGTTATACCACTATTGCTGGTGTTTTAAAATAAAACGACCTTGAGTATTTTCAATTACTCCACGATAAATGTCATAAATAACCTCGCCACGTCGAATTGTTTTGATAATTTGGGCATTGATGGTTCTGCCTACATAAGGACTTAACTTATGACGATATTCTAAATCTTCATGCTTCAGTGTGTAGGAGGAATTAGGTGCTATGATTGCAATATCTGCATCTTTACCTAATGCGATACTGCCTTTATTTCTGAGCTTAAATCTGTTAGCTGCATTTGTCGCCATGAGCTTTGAAAAATGGACTAGTGACATACCTCTTTTTTGTACCGCTTCATCAAACATTAAATCTAGACTATTTTGAACACCTGCAATGCCACCCCATGCTTCCATCATATTTCCCTCCTTCATATGAGGTAGGCAAGGAGAGTGATCTGAGCCCAAAAAGTCTATTTCTCCTGCAAATAATTTATCCCATAACCGCTTTTGATTATTTTTGTCTCTTAAAGGAGGAGAACATTTAGCGAGTGTGCCTATCTGTGCAAATTCTTCAGTACTGATTGTAAAATAGTGCGGACAAGATTCGCAAGTTGCGTCCTGACCTTGCGCACGTGCTTTAGTTACTTCCTCAACTCCCTCGGGGCTACTAACATGACAAATATGGATAGCACAATTGGCTATTTTTGCAAGATATAAAACCCTTCGTATCGCTTCGACTTCTGCAAATACAGGTCTTGAATTAACGTAATCTTTTGCTGTCAGTCTTTTTTCTACTATCGCTTCACGTCCTAACCCATCGCAAATAGCTGCATTTTCGGCATGAACTGCTATCAAACTATTAAACTCAGCGATTTGTGAAACCCCTTTAAAAAAGTCATAATCATTTACTTCACTAAAATCATTATCGAGTGTTTTGTCTCCACACGTTGCGACAAAACATTTATAAGCAACAACCCCACCTTCTTCTAATTCATGCAATTTATCTAAATTATTTTGAACAAGTCCGCCAAAAAGTGCAATATCCACGGTTAGCTTATTATTTGCTGCCTCGAATTTAGCAGCCAAAGAGGGGCCATCTACGGTTGCAGGTAGTTGGTTTAAAGGCATTTCGATTAAGGTTGTTACCCCTCCTTTTGCTGCAGCTCTACCCGCAGTCTTATACCCTTCCCACTCCGTTCTGCCTGGTTCAGAAATATGCATGTGAGGATCGACCATTCCTGGCATGACTATCTGTCCTGATGCATCGATGGTTTGCCTAGCATCGCCTAACTCATGCCCTAATGCGACAATTTTACCTTGTTTAATTGCAATATCTAATTTGAGCGCATCATTTTCTAAAACGACCATTCCATTTTTTATCAACATATCATATTTCATAACATATCCTTGTTCATATAGATGACAAAACTTCAATATTAAAATCAGGCCTTAACTTGTTAATCTATAATCTAAACTTTATAGACTTGAGACGTTTACATTCCTATTAATGCAGCCCTATTAATGCACCTACTCTTTAATCATTGCTTTCATATAGAACATTATTAATAGTTATTTTTTGCTGATCAAGCAATACGATTAAATTTTAATGATGTACGGCTTGATCTTTCTTGCTTTTTAAATTACCAACTAAAATCACTCTACAGGCTTACCAAATGTTTCTTGCGCAAAAAGCACTGAGGTAAATAAAATGACGTAAAATATTGCAATCATGGTAAACATACCAGGTATTCCACCATATGCCCCATCAAATTTTAATATTTTTCCAGCAAAAATTGGCGCTAAAGAACCAGCACAAGATCCTAGCGCTAGAATAAATGCGGTACCAAACCCCCTAAATTTTGTTGGATATAACTCAGGCGCATACATCCATAACGTTGTGTTTAGTAGTAACACACTGAACTGAAAAAATGCACCAAACAATATGACTTGAAACATAGAATTCGCTACAAAAGCAAAACATAGCGCCATAGCTGTTGCAAGTGTAGCTCCTAGCATAAGTACCCTTTTACGTGGAACATAGTAACCCAACCAAGCGGCAGTAATGGCACCTAATAAGCTACCTGTTTGCATAATGATAGTAAAAGTGAAGCTTTTTTCAATTGTTAACCCTTTTTCAACCAGAATTGTAGGCATAAGGCTTAAAACTGAAATTTGAGAACCATAAGCCATACTGACGGCAATACCAATGATTATGGTACGTATTAATAATTTACCTTGGAAGATCCCTTTCCATATCATTAAGCGACTTTCCATTTCAATTTTTGGAACTTGAGCAGTAATGTATGGCGTCGTATTACCTTGATATGAGAGTTTACCTGACGATAAAATACTTAAGACTTTATTGGTCTCTTCTACCTTGCCCTTAGATAATAGATATCTTGGTGACTCCGGTATATATTTTCTAAAGTAGAAGATAATGAGTGTAGGCACAAAAAGTGTGACATAAAGATAGCGCCAATTTCCTTCTGTGGGTATTAAAGTAAATACACCTAATGCAATAGCTGGAGCAAGCATATTAGCAAGTCCACCACCCCCTACATTTACCAATCCAACCGCTGTACCTCTGAACCGTGTTGAACAAAATTCAGAAAGAATAGTGACAGCAGTAGATATTTCTCCCCCTAGACCAAATCCGACCACCGCACGACTAAAGAGTAAGAATCCGTAATTCGGAGAAATTGCACAAAGTACACTCCCGATGGCAAAAAATCCAATATTAAAACGTAGCATCACACGTCGACCATATAAATCAGAAAAATAACCTGAAGTAATACGCCCAATAGCTGCAAAGATAAAGGTTACAGTATTTAATAACCCAATTTTTTCTGGTGTAATACCCCAGTACTCTTTAAGTAAAGGACCGATTAAACCGATTGTATTTTGTTCAAATACATCAAACATGACCCCTGCTAAAATCAATATTAGAATGACTTTGTGGGATTTAGTTACGCCAATTGTATCAAGAGAATTTTCTAATTGTTCTTGACCTTGTTTTTGAGCATCCTTACTCATATAGCCTCCAAAAATTAAACTAGTTTTCTTTTAGTAATTTTTTCATATGTGAAACAGCGGATTTAATAGGCGCAATCACTGGTTGATTGAGCTCTTGACATATTTCGGCAGCAATTTCTGCAAATGGGCCTCCTCCAATAATTGCCGCCTTGGCTCCATCCTTTTCGAATGAGTGCTCGCAGGTCTCTTTTAAGGCATTTTTCAATAAAAGTGGATCTTCGGTAATTTTTTTCAAATCTCCTTGAGGTATTTTGACCCCTATGAAATATTCTTCAAACCCATGTCGATGTACTTTTTTGTTAAGATTATCAACTAATGAGCTTGTTGTTGTGACAATTACAAAAGGCTTCGGTGGATCTTGACTAACCACTTCAACCATACTCGCATAACCAATTCCGGTAATTGGTAACGAGAAAGTCCCTTGTAATTCTTCAAGTCCAGGATCACTATAAGCGGCAATAATCACTCCTCTATATTCCCCCGATTGCTCTGCTTGCTTAGCTATTCTCACCACTTCTAAAGCAGCTAGTCGTTGATCTTCATCAGTGGTTAAAAGCTTTGGTACGCCTTTAGCTGCTTCACCTATTACCTGAAATTCTCCATCGGCATGTCCATTTGCAATATTGACCATCATGTTCAGAGTCTCAATAGAGCTATTTGGATTGATTAATAGGACTTTTGTCATATTTAACACTCCTTATTAAAAATTGATTGCTTAACATAAAATTTATTTTCTAGAACTACAAACAATCAAATGAAAAAGCGTTTTACAAGATAAAAAATAATTATTTTAATTAATCGGCTAAGAATCAAATTCGTTCTAAATTCTTAATGAAATTTATTTCTATTAAAAGCCATTATCTAAAGTATAAATTGCCTTATTAATAATTAAGTAAAAGGAATTTTATGTGTATATATCAACCATCAATTCGATTTTACTCATTAAATAACTGAGCCAGTTTAATACAATAGATATATAATGATGGTATATACCGTACCACTATGAATTAATTTACTCAGCAAAAGGACTTTTATGATCATACCTATTATTATGAATGACATCTGAGACTAAGTAGTTGTATATATCATCAACGATTTCAATCCCATCTCTTTCGTAAGCCGCTACACGTTTAGCACTTGATTGCCCAGGCACTAAAACTTTATCAAAACCTTCTGCTGGCTTCATATCATTAATTTCACGTATTGTATCTGCAATCCCTTGTGTAAATTTTTCAAAGGCGCCAAAGCGTGCTGGATCAAATACAATATGTAATTGCCCTAACTCTCTTCCTGTAGATAAAGAGTGGTACATTGAACTGACGTGCTTACCGTGTGGTTGCCCTACCAATATTCCGGATAAAATATCTATCACCATGCCTAATCCATAACCTTTCGCGCCAGCGATTGCTAACAGTGCGTTGACTTTATGCGGATCGGTAGTCTCATTACCATTTTCATCGACGGCCCAACCTTCCGGTATTTGTTCATTTTTAGAGCGCGCATGCAAAATTCTGCCCCAAACACCTACTGTCGTTCCCATATCAAATACTATGTTTTCATTATTCCTGCCGGGTATACCAAATCCTATAGGGTTGGTGCCATAATATTTTTCTGTACCACCAAAAGGAACAACCATAGGGTCTGACTGGCACATAGTAATACCTATTAACCCAGCTTCAGCTGCTTTTCGAACATAATATGAAAGATCTCCACTATGTCCTAACCTGCGAATACCAATAATTGCAGCGCCATTTTGCTTAGCCATTTTGATGGCTTCATCCATAGCAAGATTAGCGACCACATGACCCGCTGCATTATCCCCATCAAAGACCCCTGTACAAGGACCAGTGGTTTTGAAATCAAATTTAGGATCACAGTTTGTTCCACCCTTATTAATTCTTTCAGCATAATACTCAACTCTCATAGCACCATGCGAATGCAATCCTCTTGCATCAGAATAGGCTAATACATCGGCAACCATATCAGCATGTTCACTAGTTAATCCAGCTCGGTGCAACTTAGTTGATATGAGTTTTTTTAATTCATTTTTTGTAACGCGCATATTGACTCCATTTAATTAACGATAGCTTAATTTTGGATGACGATTAACATCTTTATATAATAAATAACGAAAATCACCAGGTCCACCGGCATAACATGCTTGAGGACAAAATGCTCTGAGCCACATATAGTCACCCGCTTCAACTTCTACCCAATCTTTATTTAACAAGTAATTACCTTTTCCTTCTATCACATAAAGTCCATGTTCCATAACATGAGTCTCTGGAAAAGGAATTGTTGATCCTGGTTTTAATGTCACAATAGTAATGTGCATATCATGCCTTAAATCCTCAGGATCCATAAAACGTGTGGTTGCCCATCGACCATCTGTACCTGGCATTTGAGCTGGTTCTATCTCTGCATCATTTTTTATAATAGGATCAGGATAATCAATTCCGTCAATTTTTTCATAAGCTTTTCTCCACCAATGGAAATTTGCAATAGACGTGCCTTTATTTTTTATTGTCCACTGTTTATTGGCTGGAATATAAATAAATGTGCCTTTAGAAGCCTTGATATTTTTACCATCAAAATTAATCTCAACTTCTCCATCAACTACAAATATTGCAGATTGGGCTAATGCATCAGGTTCAGGAGATTGACTGCCTCCTCCTGGAGCGACTTCCATTATGTAATGAGAGAAGGTTTCAGAAAAACCAGAAAGGGGTCTTGCTAAAATCCAACAGCGTGTTTTTTCCCATAAGGGCAAAAGACTGGCCACGATATCCATCATTGTGCCTTTAGGGATTACTGCATATGCTGTTGTAAAAATAGCTCTTGTCGTTGTGATTTGTGTTTCGGGCGGATGTCCACCTTTTAGAACAAAATAATCCTTTTGATTTGACATATAAAATCCTTTTTATTTGCTGAAAATACGAGGGAAAATTTATCCATTCCACTTGATACAATTATAATGATAATTTAAACGGGCGAGATAATTTAATCACGTCACAATTATCAGGTCCTGCTCTGTCTACAATCAACATATCCGTTATGTCATCAAGAGCTAGTATAGGAAAATGCCAAATACCTGCATGATAATTGACTCCTTGCTGGCCATTTGTTACGAAAAGTTCAATATTTTCTTCTTGTATCTCATCTCCACCTTTGGCGACAGCAACTAAAAATTTTCGTTGATGGATAGGAATGAATGCTTGGCTAGCAAAAGGATGTCTTTCAAGCATATCAATTGTGACAGGCAACTTAATAGGTTTTGATCTAACTAAACTAATATAGGGCGAAGACTCATCTTTTATGTCCACTTTTCCGATGTTATGGTATCTTTCACATAATCCATCATTAATATGAAAAAAATCAGTCCCATCAAATTCAATAACATCCCCATAGGGGGCAAATGCACTCTTAGTTAGGGGTCGTGCAATTTTCAGTTCCATACTTCCTCCTTAAAGAATGATAACCGCTCTAAAATCATTAACATTCGTCCTTGTCGGCCCTGTGATAACTTGATCACCGAGTTTTTCAAAAAATCCATGGGCATTATTATTATCCAATTCAGCACAGGGATTCATTCCTAATTCAAATGCTCTTATCAACGTATCTGGACTAATTACCGCACCAGCTATCTCTTCTTGACCATCGACTCCATCGGTATCTGCGGCTAAACCATACATATCCTTTCTGCCTTGTAGGCCTATTGCTAAAGAGAGTAAAAATTCCACATTTCTGCCACCCCTTCCGCTACCTTTTATAGTCACAGAGGTCTCCCCTCCTGACAAAATGACGCAAGGAGGAGAAATCGGTTCACCATGATTCGCAATTGAGTGAGCAATTCCGGCGACAATTGTTCCGAGTGATCTAGATTCTCCCTCAATACTGTCACCTAAAATCAAGGGAGTAATTCCAGCCTTTTTAGCCACTTGAGCTGCTACTTGTAGGGACATTCGTGGTGTTGCTATCAAATGAAAACTTGCTTTTGTCAATCTTTTGTCATGTGGTTTAATGCTTTCGCTTATTTCATCATGTAATGCATCTTTTACTGAGGGGGGTAAGTTGATTTTATAACGTGCGAGAATGTTACTGGCATCTTTTAGCGTGGTATTATCCGCAACGGTAGGTCCTGATGCAATATCCATAGGATTATCTCCAGGTACATCCGATATTGCGAGCGTTATCACCTGAGAAGGATAACATCGAGCAGCCAGTCTTCCTCCTTTTATATCGGAGAGATGGCGTCGGACACAATTCATTTCACTTATCGTTGCCCCAGATTTTAATAATTGCTGACTGATATTTTGTTTATCCTGTAAAGTAATATTTTTAGTAGGCAAAGGCAATAGCGCTGATCCACCGCCTGATATAAGACAAATCACTAAATCATCTTCTTTTAAGTCACTGACTAAGGACAACATTTTTTGACTGGCTAAAATTCCATTTTCATCGGGTACAGGATGACTGGCGCTCATAATGTTAATTCGGTTGCAATCAGCCTCATAACCATAACGTGTTACAACTAGACTATCATCGATTTCACCTTGGTAAAGTGTTTCAAATGCTTGTGCCATAAGTGCTGAGGCTTTGCCTGCACCTATCACGATGACTTTTCCTTTCTTTTCTTTAGGGAGTTTATCTATAAAGGGTTGTATACAATGAATAGGCTGCGCAACTTGTACTGCACTGAGAAACATTTCCTTAAGTAGATTGAGTGCCTTTGGCTTATCCATTCGTCCTCCTAAAATAGAATTTGTAGTAAACATCATGACACTGTCCCTACTTGGCTCAAGGTTGAGACAGTGTTATTTTGCGTTAAGCTTTTATTTCGTAATTTGCCATAAACTCAAGCGCTTTAATCATGGAGGAGTGATCGAGCCCTGCTCCTCCATGCGCACTACAGCTATTAAATAGCTCCTGCGCCGTTGACGTATTAGGTAAAGAGAGACCTAATTGTTTTGCTGTATCTAACGCAATGCTTAAATCTTTTTGATGCAGCTCCACTCTAAAACCTGGATTAAATGTTCTTTCAATCATTCTTTGAGCATGTACTTCTAAAATCTTAGAAGATGCAAAACCGCCCATTAGTGCTTCTCTTACTTTAGCAGGATCTGCACCTGCTTTAGCTGCAAACAATAATGCTTCAGCACAAGCTTCTATATTTAAAGCAACAATGATTTGATTGGCTACTTTAGCTGTTTGTCCTGCCCCATAATGCCCTACAAGAGTAATATTTTTGCCCATCACATCAAAAAGAGGTTTGGCCCTATTAAAAGATGATTCCTTTCCGCCTACCATAATAGAGAGTGTTCCTGCTTTAGCTCCCACTTCTCCCCCAGATACAGGGGCATCCAGATAATCAGAGCCTAGGCTTTCAATTTTTTGGGCAAATTGCTTTGTTTCTATTGGTGATATAGAACTCATATCGATAACTAATTTTCCTGCACTTAACCCTGAAGCCACACCATTGTCATTAAATAACACTAATTCAACGTCTTTCGTATTCGGCACCATTGTAATAATGATGTCCGCTTTAGAAGCGACCTCTTTAGGTGAACTGCAAGCAATTCCACCGGCTTCTAATAGCTCTTTATTTATTTGAGAGCGCGTGTTTAAAAATACCTGATGACCTGCTTTAATGAGATTAAGCGCCATTGGTGCGCCCATGATCCCTAATCCGATAAACCCTACATTTAAACTCATTACAGACTCCTTTATCATGCCGTTATAAATAGAACTAACGCGTGGCCTTAAACCAACCAAGTCCTTCTTCTGTTGTATTTGCTGGATTATATTCAGCACCTACCCAACCGCTATACCCCATTTCGTCTAAGGATTTAAATAAGAATGGATAATTAATCTCTCCAGTACCGGGCTCATGTCTGCCTGGATTATCCGCTATTTGGATATGAGCAATCTGAGCCAGATTATTTTTAATGGTTTGGGTTAATTCCCCTTCCATGCGCTGCATATGATAGACATCATATTGTACAAACAGATTATCACTTCCTACTTCTTTGATAAGCTCTAGTGCTTGATTCGTGTGATTCACAAAAAATCCTGGCATATCAAAGGTATTGATAGGTTCAATTAATAACTTAATACCCACTTCTTTTAACTTTTTCGCTGCATATTTTAAATTGTTGACTAAAGTCTCGTGATGGACAGCTTGCTGAGAACTTTCTTTAGCGATTCCAGATAACACATTGACTTGCTTGCAATTTAATGCCGTTGCATATTCAATGGCTTTTTCCACCCCTTCTTGAAATTCATTAACTCTTTGTGGAAAAATCGCAATACCTCTGTCTCCACTAGCCCAATCGCCTGCGGGTAAATTATGTAATACTTGGGTCAACTGATTTTCTTTTAATAAATCAGCCAGTTGATTTTTGTCATACGCATAGGGAAATAGATATTCTACGCCTGTAAATCCGGCTTGCTTGGCTTTTTCAAACTTGGATAAAAAATCCACTTCGTTAAATAGCATTGTAAGATTGGCACAAAACTTTGGCATGTAGACTCCTTGTTGTTGATTTTATTGATGGCTCAACTGAGCGAGGTTATTTTTCCTTTCAGTTAAGCCATTTCTAGACCGCTGCCTATAAAGTTATTTAGCGTTTTGTAAAGCAGCTATAGACATAGGTGCATCGTCTAATGAGACACTCAGTGCTTCAAATTCATTAATATTATCAATTTCTGCGCCCATCGCAATATTCGTTACTCTTTCAAGAATAATTTCAACAACCACAGGAACTCTAAATTTTTCCATTAATTCTTTAGCTTCTATAAGTGCGTCATGTATTTGATTAGGATCTGTCACTCTAATAGCTTTACAGCCCAATCCTTCCACAACCGCTTTATGATCAACCCCATAACCATTGAGTTCTGTGTTATTGATATTGTCAAAAGCAAGTTGAACACAGTAATCAATATCAAATGCACGTTGAGCCTGTCTTATTAATCCTAAGTAACTGTTATTCACCAGAACATGTAGATAAGGGATATTAAATTGAGCACCAACCGCGAGCTCTTCAATTAAAAATTGAAAATCGTAGTCACCCGATAACCCAACAACCAATCCATCATAGCCTTTTGCCACTCCGAGTGCAGCAGGAAGTGTCCATCCTAAGGGACCCGCTTGCGCTGCATTTATCCAACGCCTTGGTTTATACACATTTAAAAATTGTGCCCCTGCTATTTGGGATAAGCCAATCGTTGTGACATAACACGCATCTTCTCCAAAAGCTCTATTCATCTCTTCATAGACACGTTGAGGTTTAATTGGTGAATCATCAAAATGTGTTTTACGCTGTAAGGTAATATCTAACTTACGACTTAAGCATGTATTTGCCCACTCTTTGCGTAACTCGGGTACTGACGCATTTTTGGCGAGTTTCACCAATCCGCTCAACGCTGCTTTTGCATCCGATGCGATGCCTAAATCGGGATTAAAGACTCTACCAATTTGTGTGGGCTCTATATCAATATGAATAAATTTTCTATCTTTTGTATAAACAGATAAGGAGCCTGTATGGCGATTTGCCCAGCGATTACCAATCCCTATGACTAAGTCAGAATCTAAGAAATTGGTATTACCATATTTATGCGAAGTTTGAATACCCACCATTCCAGCCATCAGTGGATGTGAATCAGGTATAGAACCCCATCCCATTAAAGTTGGGATCACTGGAATGTTGGTCAGTTCAGCAAATTCAATAAGCTCTTTTGACGCTTCAGCATTAATTATGCCACCACCCGCAATAATCACCGGCTTTTTCGCTTCTGCTATCATCTGCATTACTTTAGCTAACTGTTTCTCACTGGCACTTGGTCGATATATGGGTAACGGTTCATAACTGTCTATGTCAAATTCTATTTCAGCTAATTGAACATCGATAGGTAAATCAATTAATACCGGTCCGCGCCTACCTGATCTCATGACATGAAATGCTTGTTGAAATACTCGAGGAACTAAGCCTGGCTCTTTTACTGTAACAGCCCATTTGGCAATAGGTTTTGCGATGGCCTCAATATCTACTGCTTGAAAATCTTCTTTATGAAGTTTAGCAATAGGTGCTTGACCAGTGATACATAAAATAGGAATAGAATCAGCGACTGCTGCATATAATCCCGTTATCATGTCAGTGCCTGCAGGTCCTGAAGTACCGATGCATACACCAATTCTATCTAGCGCTGTTCGTGCATATCCATCAGCCATGTGAGATGCACCCTCAACATGACGTGCCAAAATATGCTCAATTCCTCCCTCCTTTTGCATTGCAGAATATAAAGGATTAATTGCTGCACCCGGTACACCAAAGACGGTTTCAATACCCTCTTTTTTCATTACGAGTACTGCAGCGTCAATTGCTCTCATTTTAGCCATTTAAACCTCCAAACTGTTGATAGCTACCATCCATTCTAGGATTTTTTTTATTCTTTGAAATTAGCTCTTTGCAATTTAATACATTGCTTAACTATATTCCTCCGGTGCTATTCAATCTTAGAAGAAAAGGTTACTTTAATCAATAAGATTATCGGAAATATATTCCAATAATATAATAAAAAGAAAAAATAACAAAAATAATAGATTTAAATCAAACTTTTATGAGATTAAAAGAAATAATAAATTACATATAATTACGACTAATTATTGAAATAGATAAAATGCAATAAATAGCTTTTTTAAATTTAAAAGAATTAATGTAAATATAATAGCGAGTTCAATTCAGTTATAAAAAAGAGTATAAAATTCTTTGCTGTGGTTCATTCCAAGAAATATTAAAAATATCAATTATAATTAAAACAACAATTAATCTAGATGATTAGTTCCTATCTTGTATAATAAGAAAACATTATTTAATAATCTAAAAATTCATTTAATATCAATACGTAATTATCGAAGCGTATGAAATATTTAAACGGTTGTAGCTTAGCAATCGTTTTTACATAGCATCTAAACGATAGATGCAATCATTTTTAATTATGACCGTCTCCACAATCATTTGGATGGTAAACTGTGCTTTGCACTGTAATAAATAAAAGAGATTTTAAAAAATTTATAAACGTTACTCTATAAATTAACAAATGATTTTTATATTCCCCTATTTAAAGCCCTAACTGAATGCTATAATTAGGTAAAGTTGGGATTAAATTAAGTGGCTTTTATCATCGATCAGCAAAATCCACTGAACTTATTTACAACAGATCAATAAACTTCCCATAAATAAAAAAATAGCACGTTTAGACTATTGTTTTTAAAGTCTACAAGATGACTTATTCATTCACCTGGTATTTTATACCTATTTAGGATCATACTTATGTTAGCTAAGAAATCAGCCAATACAAAATCTTCACCAGTTAGGGAACTACTTAAATTTAGTAAAATGCCTGAATTCATTTCATTGGCAGGCGGAATACCCGCAACTGACATGATTGATATGGATGGCATTGACGGAATTGTAAGTGAATTACTTCAATCAGATCATCGCCAAATGTTCCAATATAGCGTAACGGAAGGTGAGCTTGAATTTAGGGAAGAAATAGCCAAACTAAATGCACTTTTTCATTTGAAGACGCCCGCGGACCAAATATTGATAACTAATGGCTCACAACAAGCGATTGATTTATTAAATCGTGTTTTTCTAGAAAAAGATGACATTGTATTGGTAGAACGGCCTACGTATCTTGCTGCTTTGCAGCTATTTAGTTACACAGAAGCTATCGTTGAAGAAGTCGCTTATAACGAGCAGTCTATAGATTTAGAGGTGCTTGAATCTGTTTTCGCCCAAGGCAAAGTGAAAATGTTTTATGTTATTCCAAACTTTGCCAATCCTACTGGTCATACTCTCGACTATAGTACTCGATCCGCTATAGTCAATCTTGCACATAAATACGATGTGGTTATTGTTGAAGATGACCCGTATGGTCACCTCAGATTTGAAGGCGAAGCAGTTCCTTCACTATTTTCAATTGCGCAATCTCTCTATGGAGAAACACACAATGTATGCTATATGTCGAGTTTTTCAAAAATTTTCGCGCCAGGATTACGTTTAGGCTGGCTTGCTGCTCCGTTAAAATATTTAAGTGCAATCATCGTCGCTAAGCAGGCGCTTGATCTTCATACTTCCACTTTTAATCAGCATATTGCAGCAAGCTATTTAGCTTCTGGTAAGCTTGTAGAACGCCTTAAAGTACTGCAAACGACCTATAGACAGCGTCGCGATTTATTGATTGCTGCATTAGAAAAACACTTAGGCGGTATGATAACTTTCAACAAGCCTACTGGTGGAATGTTTTTATGGTGCCGTCTTAACGTCGAGGTTAAGGCCAGTGAACTTTTAAAAGCATGCATAGATGAAAAAGTTATTTTTGTACCTGGTGAAGTATTTTTCTCTAAAAATCCAGATCATTATACACTAAGATTATCTTATTCAATGCTTTCTGAGAATAGCGCTGACGAAGGTGTATCTAGGATTGCCAAGGCATTAAATAAATTACTCTAGTTCACTTAATTCTAACGAAAAAAATTTTTTTATGGCTCTTTCATATTTAGATATTTAATTTGATTAATCATTTGATGCCTAACAAGAGCCATTTATTTAAATTAATTTTATTCAAGCTTAAGCAATTAAAATAGGCGTTTACTTTAAAGGCACCGAAAAGCTTTATTACAGATGCCTCAGGTTGTGATCTGTCACTAATTTGAAAATGATTTAACAAATTAATTACTCTTGAGTATATTTTCACGAGTAATTTCCTTGGAAAATAGAAATATATAAGCTCAACAGTAACGAAAGAATATCAAATAAACCTATTAAGTTACATTCTAGTTTTTCAGTTTAGTTCACCATTTTGATGTGCTACACATCCATAATTAGCTCTCTTTTATTCAACATAAAATTAATTTATACCATTTTTTAAATTCCAATAAGCACTACAAATTATGCCTTTATACATTAAATAAGAGTATAATCTCATGAAAAATTATTTTTAGCTTGCAGAGGAAAATATGTATCAACTGAATATAGATTGGTCTGATTTTTTAAACAATTATTGGCAAAAAAAGCCCTTATTGATCAAAAATGCTTTTTCACAATTTGTTGATCCTATCAGTCCTGAGATATTGGCAGGATTGGCTATGGAAAGTGAGGTCGACTCACGAATTGTAACAAATCACAATCAGAACTGGTCTCTTCATACAGGACCTTTTGATAATTTTGATCTTTTGACAGATAGTCACTCTACCTTACTCGTTCAAGCTGTTAATCATTGGTATGCACCCGCCTCATCTTTATTAAATCCTTTTATGGCTATACCTCAATGGCGTTTAGATGATTTAATGATTTCCTATTCGACCCCCAAAGGAGGGGTTGGTCCTCATGTCGACCAATATGATGTGTTTATTCTTCAAGGGATGGGAAAAAGGCATTGGAAAGTAGGCTCAATCCAACCTGTTGAGTCAACTACACCACATCCTAGATTACTACAAATTAAGTCTTTTGAACCATTAATTGATGTGATTTTGGAACCTGGTGACATGCTTTATATCCCCCCTCAAGCACCTCATGAGGGCTATGCAATTGAACCATCATTAAATTACTCCATAGGGTTTCGCTCACCTAGTGCTAATGAATTACTAAGTGGTTTTGCTGATTATGTAATTGATAACAAACTTGGCACAAAGCGTTATTACGACGCATTCGCTTACCCAGCATCACTCAGTGAATTAAAGAGAAAAGAATTTAATCAAGTTTTACCCGATGAAATCGAAGCTCTTAAAAAGATGATGATTTCTTTAATTGAAGATAGTTCTCACTTTGAATCGTTCTTAGGTGGCTTCCTTTCACAATCTCGGCATGAATTAGATTTAATAGAGGATGATAGTATCACAAACTTTGATACCCTCTTAATGAGACTAAAGCAGGGGGAAGCATTAGTAAGGTTGCTAGGCATTCGTGTTTTAGATATTAACGGCCTCCTTTACATTAATGGGCAAGAGATAATCTGCCATAATAATTTGTTCAAACAGTTTTTAAAAAATGCTTTTCGAATGACAATTGATGATCTAAATAACCTGTCAATGGATAATGAATCCAAAAAGGTTTTATTACATCTGCTTCACGAAGGTTTTTGGCATTTTGAGTATGATGAAGAATCAGAGGATATGTTATGAATCATTTAACATCCAGTGAAAAATCAGCCATATTTAATTTACTTGACATTATGACAAGGCTCAGAGATAAAAATAATGGTTGCCCATGGGACATAAAACAGACTTTTGATAGTTTGATAGGTTGCACTATAGAAGAAGTTTATGAAGTGAAAGATGCAATAGAAAATAAAAACATGCATGAATTAAAAGAAGAGCTTGGCGATTTACTGTTTCAAATAGTTTTCTATGCTCAACTTGCAAAAGAATCTGGTGAGTTTAATTTCGAAGATATATGTCAAACAGTCGCTGAAAAATTGATAAGAAGACACCCACATATTTTTGATTCTAATGGAATTAGGACTGATGATCCTAACAATGTTGATTTGATAAAAGCCAGATGGGAAAATATTAAACAACATGAGCGCCAAAGTAAAAATTTAATGTCGCTAATGGATGATATTCCTAAAAGTCTTCCTTCGCTATTAAGAGCATACAAGATTCAAAAAAGATGCAAATCTGTTGGTTTCGATTGGACTCTTCTCAACGAGGTTTTTGCTAAAGTTGAAGAGGAACTTTTGGAGGTAAAAGAAACGATTCAACTAGAGTTAGGCTCAGATAGAATCGAAGAAGAATTAGGTGACTTACTATTTGCGATAGTTAATCTGACAAGGCATTTAGGATTTAACCCCGAACTTACGCTTGATAAAGCCAACCAAAAATTTATGCATCGTTTTAGGCAAGTAGAACAAATAATTTCACTATCACATGAATCAATTGACAAGGCTACATTACAAGAAATGGAAAAAGCATGGTCCCAGGTAAAACAAAATGAAAATTAAATTTAATTTAATTTAATTTAATTTAAAATTGGATGATTTCAATATATTAAATAAAAGTATTCTATCAATTAACCTTATAATTGAAACAACATATAATTCCGTGATTTGAATTTCACAAATTCCTTTTTTAAATTTACGGCCTATATTTTGAGGTAATATGAAAAAAACAATCAGAAAATTGAGTAGCAAAAAATCAATTGCCTTAATTGCACATGATAATCTTAAAGATAATTTAATCTCTTGGGTAAAGGACAATATCATTTTTTTACAAGAGCATACATTATATGCAACAGGAACGACTGGCAACTTATTAGAAAAAGAAGCATCACTTTGTATACATAAATTAATCAGTGGTCCATTAGGTGGTGATCAGCAAGTTGGTGCGCTGATTGCAGAACAAAAAATCGATATGATGATTTTCTTTTGGGATCCGCTCAATCCTGCTGCTCACGATCCTGATGTAAAAGCTTTATTAAGATTAGCTGCAGTTTGGAATATTCCCATTGCGACTAATGAAGTTACAGCAGATTTTCTAATATCTTCTCCATTATTTCATGGAGAAGTTGAAATTTTAATCCCAGATTATAATGAATATCTTAAAAATAGGCTTTAGCTTTTAAACTAACTAACAAGGCCCTCTAATTTGATGATGGATACGATTGCACAATACTTAACCCAATCTACTTTAATCGCAGCGTTGATTCTATTCTCTATTACTTTTTTGGAGTCTATTGCTGTTGTAGGACTATTGATTCCAAGCGCAGTTATTATGACAGCAATAGGAGTATTGATTGCTCAGGATTATTTAAACTTCTATCTTGCATGGTCCATGGCATTTCTTGGCTGCTTTTTAGGGGATGGTTTATCTTTTTTCCTTGGGGTAAAATTTAACCAGAAAATTATGCGTTGGTCTTGGCTCAAAAAACAAGAAAAAATCATTCAAAAGACCGAACGTTCACTGGTAGAAAATCGTTTTACCACCATAATTATTGGACGCTATGTAGGTATTCTAAGACCTTTAGTCCCTTTGTTGTCAGGATTATTAAATTTAAGTTTTAAAAAATATTGTATACCCAGTTTGATTGCTTGCATTACATGGCCCATTTTATATCTTATGCCAGGCATTATCGCAGGTGCTGCGACTGAATTTCCTGAGGAGAGCGAACCTAGAGGTTTTCAAATACTTTTAGCAAGTATCATTATACTTATATGGGCATCTTACTACTATGCATCGAAAATCAGAAATTTTCGTAAGAAGAACACTGATGGAATCATAAATGGTGCTAGTTTAATTTTATTTAATCGCCCTGCTGCAATTTATACAATCTTTGGATTTATGTTAATTTTTCTGTCGATTTTATTCTATTATATTATCCAAAATCCTCTTCTTGATGTCTATTTGACTATCCTAAAAAAGATTTTTATTAGTTCTCTTCATTAAATCTCTGATGTATTTTCCTATTGCATTGAGTAACTTATACCTTTGATTGGATGCGGTTACTCACTACTAAAAAGTCCTATAATGTAATAAGCATCCTAAGGGTACCTGTGAATAATTTCATTTAAACTCAAGTGCTTTAATTGCGTTTTTTTAAGCTATATCAATCGATGATATCACTTGCCTTATTCTTTTTTCGGATATTGGGTAGAGTGTACCTAATTGCTGCGCAAATAAACTTACTCTTAACTCCTCAAGCATCCAACGAACCGCAATCACATCAGGCGTATGTTTCAATTCTTCAGGCAATTTGCTAAACCATACTGCCCACTCTCCTTCTATAGACTGAACCCTCACCATCATAGCTCTATCTTTTAAAGAATCAACTTTCAATTTTTCTAAACGTTTTTCAATCGCTTGCAAATATCTCAATAGATCATTAAGTTTTGCATAGCCATGATTTAACACAAATTTTGCAAATATCAGTTTTTCTAACTGTTGTTTAATGTCAGCAAATGCATATGCACTTTGTATATCAATTTTGCCTTTAAGTTGTTTAGATAGTTCATAATGCAAAGATAAGATAACTTCCACTTTTTTGGCTATATCAACTACTAATGGATTTATCTCAGCCTTGACGAGTTCAATAAAATCATCAAATTCACTTTTTTGTAAAATAGGCTTACCATAATCCTCAGCTAATTTATCAATAGCAGCATAGATGCAATCATCAATCAATGAGAGTACTTTACCATAAGGATTAAAATAGAGCCCTAATTTTGCTTTGTTAGGTAAATTTTCGTGCAAGTATTTGATGGGTGAGGGTATTTTTAATAGCACCAAACGCCTCAATCCAGCTTGCATCGCTATTTTTTGTTGTAACGGCGAATCGAAATTTCTAATTAATACACTGTCTTTATTATCTACTAAGGCAGGATAAACTTTAACAGTATAGCCCTGCTTTCGTTCATTATACTGTTCAACTAAATCATCAAATGACCAATCGGTAAATGTAATCTGCTCCGTAGAATCAGACACATTACTAAGTAAGGCCTCAACCTTAGGTTTTAAAGCTTCTTTTAATGAAGATAATGATCTCCCCTTTTCAATTACTCTGTTATTTTCATCAAAAATCTTAAATGTAATTTTTAAATGAGAGGGAATAGAATCTAAATCAAAAGCTTCTAACGGAATAGTAAGCCCGGACATTTTTCTGAGTTCTCTTTCCACAGTGATAAGCAAGGGTAAACTAAAATCAGAAATTCTAGCAATCAGTGCATCTGCGTAATTAGGAGCAGGTACAAAATTACGGCGATAAGATTTAGGTAATGATTTGATTAATGCTACTAATAATTCATGCCGTAATCCAGGCACTAACCACTCAAATCCTTTATCTTCGACTTGATTTAAGAGGGCTAAAGGTAAATGTACAGTTATTCCATCATCAAATTCACCCGGTTCAAATTGATAAGTAAGTTTAAACTTATGTGGTTCTTGATGCCAAAATAGTGGAAAATCTAGTTGGCTGACTGCCTTAGCATCCTCTCTTATGAGCATTTGCTTTTCAAAACTTAATAAATCAGGACTTTTTTTAGATTCTATTTTCCACCATTTATCAAAATGCTTCGCTGAAACAGCTGATAAATCAACTCTTTCATGGTAAAATTCAAATAGTGTCTCATCATCTACCAAAATATCTCTTCGTCTAGCACGGTGTTCTAACGCTTCAACTTCAGAGAGTAATTTGCGATTTTCATGAAAAAATTTATGTTGAGTTATCCACTCACCTTCTACTAATGCATGGCGGATAAATAGCTCTCTCGAAAGTAAAGGATCTTTCTTTGCAAAATTCACTTTTCGTGAAGGAATAATAGGCAAACCTAAAAGCACCACTTTTTCATATGCCATCACTGCACCCTGCTTTTTCGACCAATGTGGTTCGCTGTGATGATACTTAATTAGATGAGGAGCGATAGGTTCAATCCATAAAGGATCAATCGATGCACAAATTCTTCCCCATAATCTACTGGTTTCCATTAGCTCTGCCACTAGAACCCATTTAGGTGGTTTTTTAAATAATCCAGAATTGGGGAACAGATGAAAGCGACTATTTCTGGCTCCTTGATATTCATGATTCTCTATATCTTTCATTCCAACTTGAGTCACAAGTCCTGTCAATAATGCAATATGAATAGCACGATAATCAGCTGGTAAATGATTATGTTGTAAATTTAATTCATTTGTCGCTATTTTCAATTGAGTGTAAATATCTTCCCACTCTCTTAATCTTAAATAATTCAAAAACTCTTTTTTACATAATCGCCTAAACTGGTTGTTAGTCAATTCGGCATCTTTTTCTTGAATATAGCGCCATAGATTCAAAAACGCTACAAAATCAGATTGTTCATCATGAAAACGTCGATGCATTTCATCTGCAGCTTGCTGCCTATCTTGAGGACGCTCTTTAGGATCTTGGATAGAAAGTGCTGAAGTAATAATTAATATCTCTTCTAGCGATCCTAATGATTCCGCAGCTATGATAATTCTCGCAAATTTAGGATCAACTGGTAATTTAGAAAGTTGTTTACCCAACTGACTGAGTCGATTCTCTTCAGTTAATGCACCTAACTCTTCGAGCAACCTTAAACCATCTTGTATTTGTTTACTCTCTGGAGGTTCAACGAACGGAAAAGATTCTATATCCCCCAATCCAAGCGCAAGCATTTGTAATATCACTGATGCAAGATGCGTACGTTTTATTTCCGGTGTAGTAAATTCAGGACGACTTAAAAAATCCTCTTCACTGTATAAGCGAATACAAATACCATCGCTTACACGACCGCAACGGCCTTTCCTTTGGTTTGCAGAGGCTTGGGAAATAGCTTCTATGGGCAAACGCTGGACTTTTGTACGATAACTATAACGACTTATCCTAGCAGTTCCTGTATCTATGACATATTTAATACCTGGTACAGTGAGTGAAGTTTCAGCCACATTTGTAGACAAAATGATTCTTCTACCTTGATGAGGTTGAAAAATTCTATTTTGTTCACTTTGTGAAAGTCTTGCGTAAAGCGGTAATATTTCTGTATGCCTAAAAAAACGATTATGAGCGCATTCTTTTTGTAAGGCTTCACTTACATCTCGTATCTCCCTTTCTCCAGTTAAAAAAACAAGGATATCACCAGGAACTTCAATACTTAGTTCATTTACTGCTTCAATGATGCCATCAATAAAATCTTTTTGAGAGTGAGTAGACGCTTCTTCATTATCATCAGTAGACAAATCACCAAGAGGACGATATCGGACTTCAACAGGATAGGTTCTCCCAGAGACTTCAATCATAGGAGCCATCTTTTCTTTGATAGAAAAATGTTTTGCAAATCGTTCAGGATCGATAGTCGCTGAAGTAATGATCACTTTTAAATCAGGGCGTTTAGGCAGGATTGAAGTTAAATATCCTAAAATAAAATCGATATTTAAGCTGCGTTCATGTGCCTCGTCTATAATGAGGGTATCATATTGCATTAAAAGTCGATCGTTTTGTATTTCAGCAAGTAAAATACCATCAGTCATCAATTTAACGAGTGTTTTAGGACTAACTTTATCAGAAAAACGAACTTTGAATCCGACGGTATCTCCAAGTATTCCTTTACCATCTGTACCTTCTTTAGAAGCCAGTTCATCAGCCAAACGCTGAGCTACCGCTCTTGCTGCAAGTCTTCTTGGTTGGGTATGACCAATTAAACCTTTGATTCCACGGCCTAACTCCAAACACATTTTAGGTATTTGTGTGGTTTTTCCAGAACCTGTTTCACCTGCAATAATGACAACTTGATTATTTTTGATTGCTTCTAGGATTTCTTCTCTTTTTTGACTGACAGGCAAAGCTTCAGGATATATAATCTTAGGACAACTTTCGATTCTATTTTTTACTTTTAGACTCAGCTTCTCTATTTCATTTTTTATACCTAAAAGGATTTTTTGCTGAGCATTTTTATCAGCTACTTTTTTTACCCCCAAAATTCTTCTTTTGATTTTTAATGCATCAAATAACATTAGTTTTTCAAGCTGAGAAATAAGGCCATGGATGGTTAATGGTTTGCTAATAAGGCTGTTATTTTGATTTTGCATAGAGTTGCTCACTAGAAGTTATCTTTCACAATTTATCAGACATAGCTATAGACTATTATTTTGATTTGAATTTACTTATTTATTTGCAAATTTTAGCACAAAAGTCGAATGCGCCCCAAATTTAAAAAACTTCTGGTACTGATATTCTTTTTTACGAAAATACTTCTTTAGTTTTTTTTGATTTAGCTCAAGTTATGCCGACTTATACCTGTTAACACATCACATTTTTACAATAAAAGGGTTGGTTTTTATTCAATAATTCCTTATTGTAATTAAGAAAATACTTTGACATATTTTTAAATAAAATACTTTATATTCCTTAAGTATTCTGATCAATTTTTGATGATATATTAAAAGGATGCTGTATGACTACCGCTAATACCCCTCTAAATAATAATGTAACACAACACACTGAAATAGGAATACAAGACTCCCTTGATGCCCGAAATAAAACAGTTAAAAAATCAAAGCAAATAAAACAGAAATATCCTATATCATCAAGGAATATCTCTCTTCTGATGGATGCGAATCATCCAGATCCTTTTAGTATATTAGGTTTACATCGTTGCATTGAAAAAGGTGAATTTTACATTAATGCGATTTTACCTACTGCTAGCAGTGTTACAGTTATTAATAAAACAACAAATAAGCCCGTTGCCCAATTAGATAAAATAGACAAAAGAGGACTATTTAGCGCTTATTTACCTGACGTTACTGATAGATTTATTTATCTTTTTGAGGTGATTTGGGATGACCCTCTACTTGAAAATAAACCCCATCGTATTGAAGACGCTTTTCGTTTTGGCGTCGTCATTCATGATATGGATTTGTGGCTTTTAAGTGAAGGCAGGCACCTAAGACCTTATGAACAATTAGGCGCTCACATCACCGAAATTGATAATGTACAAGGTGTCCACTTTGCGGTTTGGGCGCCAAATGCACAGCGTGTTTCTGTCGTTGGTAATTTTAATTTGTGGGATGGTAGACGTCATCCTATGCGTCTTTTACAAGATTCGGGTATTTATGAAATTTTTATTCCTCATGTTTCAGAAGGCGATATTTATAAATACGAAATAAAAGACTGCTATGGCAATATTTTAAATAAATCAGATCCCTATGCTTTTGGTGCTGAAATAAGACCTAATACAGCGTCTAAAGTGACTAATCTCCCAAATAAGGAACCGGCTCCTGCTTCTCGTTATCAAGCTAATAAATGGAATCAACCTATTTCAATTTACGAAGTTCATTTAGGATCTTGGAAAAAAAATATTGAAGATCAAAGTTTCTTAAGTTATGAACAGTTAGCGTTTGAACTAATCAATTATGTAGATTATATGGGATTCACCCACATAGAAATTATGCCTATCAGTGAATATCCTTTTGATGGAAGTTGGGGTTATCAACAAACGGGTTTATATGCGCCAACAAGCCGATTTGGTGATGCTAATGCGTTTTATCAATTGATAAAAGCTGCCCATGCAAAAAATATTGGGGTAATATTAGATTGGGTACCTGCACATTTCCCTACTGATGCACATGGTCTTATCAATTTCGATGGCACTGCACTATACGAGTATGCCGATCCGAAAGAAGGTTTTCATCAAGATTGGAATACTCATATCTATAATTTTGGTCGTCATGAGGTCAAAAATTTTCTTTCAGGTAATGCACTCTATTGGTTAGAACGCTTTAATGTAGATGGACTTAGAATGGATGCTGTATCCTCAATGATTTATAGAGATTATAGCCGACTCGAAGGAGAATGGATTCCTAATTACATGGGCGGAAGAGAAAACCTAGAAGCCATAAGTCTTTTACAAGAAACCAATCAGATAATTGGCCAGCATGCAATGCATTGTATCTCTATAGCAGAGGAATCTACTGATTTCTCTGGTGTTACAAGACCACCTGAACATGCGGGATTAGGATTTCATTATAAATGGAACATGGGCTGGATGCATGACACGCTGAGTTATATGTCTAAAGATCCGGTTTACCGAAAGCACCACCACCATCAAATGAGCTTTGCAATGATGTACCATTATACTGAAAACTTTATCCTACCTTTATCCCACGATGAAGTTGTTCATAATAAAGGGTCTTTACTCAGCAAAATGCCTGGTGATGAATGGCAAAAATTTGCCAATTTGCGTGCGTATTACGGTTTTATGTGGGGGCATCCGGGAAAAAAATTACTCTTCATGGGGGGAGAATTTGCACAAATCAATGAGTGGAATCACGATCAAAGTTTAGACTGGCACTTGTTAGATGATAAGTCTAATTACCACAACGGCATTCAAAATTTTGTCAAAGATTTGAATGCCGTGTACAAAAATAATCCTCCGCTCTATGAATTAGACTACCAGGTCGAAGGATTTGAATGGCTTGTTGTAGATGATAATGAAAACTCAGTATATGCGTTCGCTAGAAGAGATTCTAGAGGCAATGAAGTGATTATCATCAGCAATTTTACTCCTATCCCCAGATTTGATTATCAAATTGGTGTAAATCGAGAAGGAACCTATAAAGAGCTAATAAACAGCGATTCTTATTTCTATAATGGTTCGAATATTGGCAACAATGGATTCGTTTTTACCCAAGAAATTGAATATAAAAACAAGCCATTTTCAATTTTTGTCGCCCTCCCTCCAATGGCAACACTCATTTTGCAGTTTGAATCCAAAGAGATAGAGATGCTAAACGAAACGATGAATAATCAACAGCTCACTATAATCCCAAATGGAGAAAAAGATATTCAAAAAGAAACAATTAAAACCACTCAAAAAAAATCCTCCTCAACGAAAAAGTTGAGTAGTAAAACGCCATCTAAGAAAGTAATGTTTAACACCAAAAGTAAGCAAGAAAGTTCTGACGAAAAGAAAAACACCACTTTGCTAAAAGCAACTACTAGTAAAAAGAAATCTAGGTCTACTAAGGAAAGCAAATGATTAATCTAGCGCATTTATCTTTGCAAAAAGGAACAAATACACCTTTAGGTGCCACTATTGTTGAGGATGGGATAAATTTTGCTGTCTATTCAGCTAGTGCGCAATACATTGAACTTTGTCTATTTGATGAGCAACAAAGAGAAATACGGCTGCCTTTACTTCATAAAACGGGTGATATTTGGCATGGTTTTTTAGCAAAAAAACAGTTTGCTGGTGCACAAGCAGGGCTTCAATATGGTTTTCGTGCATTTGGTCCTTTTATTCCTCAAAATGGATTACGCTTTAATAGCCAAAAATTATTACTAGATCCCTACGCAAAAAAAATCAGTGGCATGACACAAGACAATGAAGCTTTATATGGAGGGGTGCACGATTTAAATCATATCAATAGTGCCCCATATATGCCAAAGTCTATTGTGATAGAGCCGATAAAATATCCTTTTAAAGCAGCTAAGCCTAACCACTCATGGGCCAAAACAATTCTTTATGAAGGCCATGTTAAAGGGTTAACTAAGCTTCATCCTAAAATTCCTAAGGTAATACAAGGAACTTATGCTGCTCTCGCACATCCTGATATGATAAAACATTATAAATCCCTTGGTATAACAGCTATTGAATTATTACCTATAATGCATCATGCCGATGAACCACGATTACAAGCTATGGGATTAAAAAACTATTGGGGCTATAACACACTGGGTTTTTTTGCACTTGATCCTTCTTATGCATCTAAGCAGGAAGGAACTTCTCCTGAAGAAGAACTATGTTCCACAATTGATACTCTCCATCAAGAAGGTATCGAGGTGATATTAGATGTGGTATTCAATCATACTGCTGAACTTGATGAGTATGGACCTACATTTTCATTTAAAGGATTAGATAATATCCATTCCTATTGGCTATTAAATAATGGTTCTTTTAATAACATAACTGGCTGTGGTAATACAACAAACCTCCAAAATCACGGTATGATGAACCTTGTACTAGATTCGCTGCGCTATTGGATAGAAACATTTAATATAGATGGCTTTCGCTTTGATTTAGCTACTGTGCTTGGTCGAACACCGGAATTTTCTCCTAATGCTCCTTTACTTGAGGCTATGAAAAACTGCCCTATTATCAGCCAAGTAAAGTTAATTTCTGAACCTTGGGATGTCGGATCTGGTGGTTATCAAGTAGGCCAGTTTCCAGCCCCCTTCAGTGATTGGAATGACAAATTCAGAGATAATATAAGACGTTTTTGGCTAAACCATCCGTTATCATTGGGGGAATTCGCCCAAGCTTTTGCAGGATCAAAACAACTTTTTAGTCAACGGGATAAACCCAGTGCTAGCATTAATTTTATAACAGCTCATGATGGATTTACCCTGAATGATTTGGTCTCCTACAATCAAAAATATAACATGGATAATGGAGAAAATAATCGTGATGGAACATCGAATAACTTTAGTTTCAACCATGGATATGAAGGTCATAGTTCAGACTTAGATGTTTTAACAAAACGGCAAGTGACCCAAAAATCACTTTTATTTACCCTCCTCTTGTCCCAAGGTACTCCCATGCTTTTAGCTGGAGATGAATTAAATAATTCTCAAAACGGAAACAATAATGCCTATTGTCAAGATAATGAGACAACTTGGTTAAGTTGGTCAACTCAGCATAGTGACCTAAGTGCATGGAGTAAAGCTTTAGTAAACTATCGCTTTGAAATAGAAGCAATCTATTCTGATTCATGGTGGGAAGAAGGAACCAAAGATGTTAATTGGTTAAATGCTGAAGCTAGATCACCAACCTTAGATGAATGGCAAAGTCATGATTATCCAATTCTACAAATCCAACTTAATCACCAATGGCTTTTGGTTTTTAACAGAAGCTTCAACACGCAATTTGTTTATTTACCAAACGGCGAATGGCATTTAAGGCTAGATTCTAATGGGCTTATTTACGATAAAAAGCAAGCAAATCATCATGCCAAAATTTTTTCAGAACGTGTGGAATTACCACGTGGGAGTTATTTATTTAAATTTAATCAATGAGCCATTTTATTATCAAAATGGATTTTATTAATGGTTGAGCGAATTGTTTTATTCCCAGTTAGCCTCACCCTAAACACTTTAACTTAATAGGAGTATTTATGGCTGTATTTAATCACCACGATCAACTGACACTAGCAAGACAGTTACCCTTAAAATCGGTTGCTTTAGTTCTTGCAGGAGGAAGGGGTTCTCGCCTAAAAGATATTACTAATAAGCGAGCAAAACCTGCTGTTCATTTTGGCGGTAAATTCAGAATTATCGATTTTGCAATGTCTAATTGTATCAACTCAGGCATTAGACGAATTGGTGTTATTACCCAATACCACTCCCATTCATTGGTTAAACACCTTCAGCGTGGATGGTCATTTTTAACGACTGAAATGAATGAATTTGTCGATCTGTTACCTGCTCAACAGCGATCAGATAGAGAGGAATGGTATTCAGGTACTGCGGATGCCGTATACCAGAATATTGATATCATTAAGCGTTATGACGCTAAATATGTTGTTATACTAGCAGGTGATCATATCTATAAAATGGATTACTCAAGGATGCTAATAGATCATTTGGAAAAAAACGCCCAAGTTTCTGTTGCTTGTATTCCTGTCCCAAGAACTGAGGCCACAGAATTTGGAGTAATGTCTGTCGATGAATCTCATAAGATCATTGATTTTCTTGAAAAACCTGCCAACCCTCCTGCTATGCCAGATGATGAATCTCGTTCTCTTGCCAGCATGGGAATTTATATATTCAATACAGAATATCTATTTCAATTACTCGAAGAAGATAGAGTCACTGAAGGCTCCAATCACGATTTTGGTAAAGATCTGATCCCTAAAGCTTGTCGTGAAGGTGTGGCTTATGCGCATCCATTTACCCTTTCTTGTGTTAATTCTAATAATGAAAGTGAACCATATTGGCGAGATGTAGGAACACTCGAAGCCTATTGGAAAGCCAACCTGGACTTAGCCAGTGTAACACCCGAACTAGATATCTATGATAAAACTTGGCCTATAAGAACTTATATTCCCTCATTGCCTCCAGCAAAATTTGTTCAAGATCGATCAGGCAGCCATGGCATGACCTTAAACTCTCTTGTAGCAGGTGGCTGTATTGTATCAGGCTCTGTTGTGAATCATTCAGTTCTATTTTCCAGGGTAAGAGTTAATTCCTTTTGTACTATCGACTCATGTGTCATTATGCCAGAAGTTAATATAGGCCGGTCATCAAGACTTAGAAATTGTATTATTGATAGAGGATGCATCTTACCTGAAGGAACTATTATCGGTGAGAATGCAGAAGAAGATATAAGACGTTTTCACAGAACGGATAATGGTATTGTTCTTGTAACAAAAGAAATGATTAATAAACTAAATGCTTAAGTAGAGGTTAATGTGCGTATTTTACATGTGTGCTCAGAATTTTATCCCTTATTAAAAACAGGTGGACTTGCAGATGTTCTAGGGGCTCTTCCACTTGCCCTCAAAAAAAAGGGAGTGGACAGTCGTATTTTAATCCCTGGTTTTCCTTCAGTGTTAAATGCTATCAAAGAAAAATCAGCATTACATGAAGTAAAGCAAATAGATACTTTTGCCGGCAATATAACTATTTTCTATGCTGTCTTTCAAAAATTGCCATTTTATATTATTGATGCACCGCACCTATATGCTCGTGAAGGCAGTCCTTATCATGATGAATACCAAAATGATTATCGTGATAATGCGATACGATTCGCCCTTCTCTCTTTTATTGGTGCAGAGCTTGCAAACAATCTAGACCCCTATTGGTCAGCAAGTATTGTCCACGCCCATGATTGGCATTCTGGTTTAACTCCTGCTTACCTTGCTCAAAATGGGTATCCTGCTAAGTCAGTTTTCACTATCCATAATCTGGCTTTTTCAGGATGTTTCCCTTATATCAGTGATGACGAACTCAGTGGATACCAACATATTTCGTTACTAGATAAAATTGGTTTAGATAACAGAATGTTTTCTATTGATGGACTTGAATTCCATGGGAAGGTATCCTTTTTGAAAGCTGGTCTTTATTATAGTTCGCATGTTACAACCGTGAGCCCAACTTATGCCCAGGAAATAACATTACCTGATTTTGGATGTGGTTTTGATGGACTATTAGCTTCAAAAAAACAGAGCGGAAAACTCACAGGTATATTAAATGGTGTAGATTATTCATTATGGAGTCCAAAAAAAGACCCTAATTTGAAGCACTCTTATGATGCAAGACAACTTAACAATAAAAGCCTTAATAAACTAGATCTTCAAGAGAATTATCATCTAACTAAAGATTCAACTATCCCTCTTTTTTCTGTCGTTAGCAGATTAAGTCATCAGAAGGGATTAGATCTCTTAATTGATGTCATTCCTTTTTTAATAGAAAAAAATGCACAATTATTCATCTTAGGCAGTGGTGATAAAGTATTAGAAGAGAAGTTTTTATCTTTAGCTAAAGAATATCCAAATCATATAGCTGTTAAGATTGGTTATGATGAGGAACTTGCTCATAATCTTACCGCTGCAAGTGATATCATGTTAATTCCAAGCCGATTTGAACCCTGTGGATTAACTCAACTTTATGCGATGAAATATGGTACCCTACCTTTAGTCAGGAATACTGGTGGACTTGCCGATACAGTAGTGGATATTACCCAAACAAACATTACTGAAAAATTAGCCACAGGAATAGTTTTTAATCAAGCAAACACGACTGAATTAATTGTTGCGCTAGAGAAGACTTTTTCCCTTTGGCAAAACAAAACTGCATGGAAGCAAGTTCAAAAAAATGCCATGAAAAGGGATTTTTCTTGGTCTTTAATTGCTGATGCTTATATCGCAATTTATCAATCACTATAAAAATTATTAAATAGTCGCAATTAAAATTAATAAAAATTAAATAGGACAATTCATGGACAAAGTACAATTCTCAGCGTCAAATTTTAACTATAATTCACCTGGCTATTCAACTGATTCCTTAAAACAGTCTATAGTTTATAAATTAATGTTTATTGTTGGTAAACATCCCGATGTAGCCACTAAACATGATTGGCTTAATGCAACCCTTTTTGCAGTGAGAGATAGGATAGTAGAACGTCAACTTAACTCTACTCAAGCACAAATAGATCAAGAATCTAGGCAAGTTTATTACCTCTCTATGGAATTTTTGATGGGAAGAACTTTATCGAACGTCCTTATTTCACTAGATATTTATAATGAAACTGCAGAAGCTCTTAAAAATATCGGTCTAGATATCGATGACATTATTAATGAAGAGGATGATGCTGGGCTAGGTAATGGAGGGCTTGGCAGATTAGCGGCATGCTTTTTGGATTCACTCACAACACTAGGCTTACCAGGAAGAGGATACGGCATACGTTACGATTATGGCATGTTTACTCAAAAAATTGTTGATGGTAAGCAGGTAGAAGTTCCTGACAACTGGCTTGAGGATGGTAATGCTTGGGAATTTAAACGTCATAATTTAAGATACAAAATTCACTTTGGTGGAAGAATTCAGCATGAAGGCGATGAAGTCAAATGGCTAGATACAGAACATATTCTTGCTTGCGCTTATGATCAACTTATTCCTGGTTATGATATTAATTTCACAAATACACTAAGACTTTGGAGTGCTCAAACAAGTAAAGAAATCAACTTAGGTAAATTCAATGAGGGTGATTATCTTGAAGCTGTTGCAGAAAAAAATAGTTCTGAAAATGTATCAAGAGTTCTTTATCCTAATGATTCTACAGACTCAGGTAAAGAATTACGTTTAAGACAAGAATATTTCTTAGTTTCAGCAACAATCCAAGACATTCTACGTCGCCATTTAAAATTGCATAAGTCCTTAGCAAATTTACATGAAAAAGTAGCTATTCACCTTAATGATACCCACCCTGTACTTGCAATTGCTGAATTAATTCGTATTTTGGTTGATGAAAATAAAATGACATTTAAAGCGGCTTGGGAAATGACTAAACAAATTTTTTCTTACACCAATCATACGTTAATGTCAGAAGCATTAGAAACATGGCCTGTTGATACCTTAGGTAGAATTTTACCAAGACATCTCCAGATTATTTTTGACATTAATGCCGTATTTTTAGACAGTGTCAAAGAAAGATTCCCTAATGATTTGGATTTATTAAGAAGAGTTTCAATCATTGATGAAGTACAAGGAAGAAGAGTCAGAATGGCTTGGCTTGCGGTAATTGCTAGCCACAAAATAAATGGAGTATCAGCGCTTCATTCTGAATTGATGAAAGAAGATATTTTTGCTGATTTTGCTAAAATATACCCAGAACGTTTTTGTAATATGACAAACGGCATTACACCAAGAAGATGGATTGCACTAGCGAATCCATCTTTAACAGAGATTTTAGATACTCGCATTAAGGGAAATTGGAGAAAAGATTTATCTTTGTTAAAACAACTGAACTCCATTAAATCAGATAAAACCTTACATGAGCAACTCGCAAAATCTAAATTAGAAAATAAAAAACGTCTAGCTCAATATATTTCTGAAGAATTAAATATTGTGGTGAATCCAAACAGTTTGTTTGATGTTCAAATTAAACGTATCCATGAATATAAAAGACAACTATTAAATGTTCTGCATGTTATCACCCAATATAATAAGATTATTGCTAATCCTGATGCAGATATTGTTCCGAGAGTCATCATTTTTGCCGGTAAAGCAGCGTCTTCTTACTATGTTGCCAAACACATCATCCATCTTATAAATGATGTGGCTCAAGTGATCAACAACGATTCTCGCGTCCATAAAAAATTGAAAGTAGTATTCATTCCCAACTATAGTGTAAGCCTAGCTCAGATGATTATTCCAGCAGCAGATCTTTCTGAACAAATTTCTCTTGCAGGTACTGAAGCTTCTGGTACCGGTAACATGAAATTTGCTTTAAATGGTGCACTTACTATAGGCACCCTTGATGGTGCAAACGTGGAAATGCTAGAAAATGTAGGTGAGGATAATATTTTTATTTTTGGAAACACAGCTGAGCAAGTGATTAAATTAAGACAAAAAGGCTATAATCCAAGAGAATTCTATGAAAATAACACTAAACTACGCCAGGTGCTAAATCAAATTGCTGATGGTACCTTTAGTCCCAATGAACCTCACCGTTATCGTGATTTATTTGATAATTTAGTTAATTTTGGTGACTATTACCAATTGCTTGCTGATTATCAAAGCTATGTTGATACTCAAAGTAAGGTTGATCTTCATTTTAAAAATCAAGATAACTGGCAAGAAAGTGTGGTTGCTAATATCGCTAATATGGGGTATTTTTCTTCAGATAGAACGATAGAGGAGTATGCTAAAACAATCTGGAAAATTGATCCTGTAAAATTATAATGATTTAGAGATTGCAAAAATATTATTTGTTAAAGTTGCCTAATACACAAGGCAGCTTTCATAAATTAGTCAATATATCCTGTCGCTTTTATCATCATACTGTTTACTTAAACCCATTTATTCCGATCATTTTTATTAACTAATAGCTTGTATGAAAATTAACTTAGTACTTTTATGTTAATTTATTTTTTGATTATATATCTTCTTTGTTAAAACCACCTAATATCTCCTTTTCATTCCTACACTTGCCGCTTTACTTTTAACAAATTCACTTTGACCTATTTAGCGATAACGCTTGCTGACCTAATTTGGTGAGTTTTTTATGTCTTAATCTCTATAACATTATATTTATCAGGTATTCAACTTTATAATGCAGTCTTAACTGTTGATGATCATAACACTTTTCATTTGGACTAATCTCTCTTTATTCCCACTCTCATACAAGTGTACGAATTCCCCTTTTTTTTGCACAGCAAAAAAAAGGGCCTAGTATTGCCTACTAGACCCTTTTTAATTTTATTTTATTTTATTTTATTTTGACGTTAAATCAAAATTAGATTACTGCAATACCTTGCTGAATCCAGATTTGCGCATCTTCCGTAGCATGCACGTAAACATTATATGTTTCGCCTCTGAATTGCTGCGCACCTAATGTCGACCATTCAGTGGCTGATAATTCTAAATCCACAGTATCTGTTGAGCCACCTTGGATTACCAGTAAATGATCATTTTCAGGTGTCATTGATAACACATCCTCGACAGAAATAGTCAGCTTATTTTTATACTCATCATTAAGATGTAGATACTCAATAGAATCTACTTTATTACTGATTTGTGCTAAATCTAAGTCATCGAAACTATTCCAAATCAATGTATCATTTCCTTGACCACCATTGACAAAAGCGAAATCTGTATCATAAATGATGATGTAGTCATTACCGCTTCCAGCATCAAAGGAATTAGCTCCATTTTTGCCGTCTAGAGTATTAACACCATCATTACCCACTAGTGCTCCTGTACCATCT
>NZ_JBHLXE010000025.1:0-748 GCF_042432445.1 Thorsellia kenyensis
GCCTACCACCATCTCAAATACAGCAAGTTAACTTCCTAATAGTTAACGTTCACAGCACACGCGGAATGTCAGCTTAATGATCACCAGTCTAAAGGACGATCTTCCCACGTCATTCACTACGACCTCTGATAGATTGTATTTAAAAAAGCTCCAATAGGTAGACACGCCGTGCCGTGTATAATGGCCAAATTTTTTCAGTTTTGTGGACAGACAAAAAAAGGGTCTAGTATTGCCTACTAGACCCTTTTTAATTTTTATTCAGACTTTAAATCAAAGTTAGATTACAGTTATACCCTGCTGAATCCAGATTTGCGCATCTTCCGTAGCATGCACGTAAACATTATATGTTTCGCCCCTGAATTGCTGCGCACCTAATGTTGACCATTCAGTGTCTGACAATTCTAAATCTACAGTATCTGTTGAGCCACCTTGGATTACCAGTAAATGATCATTTTCAGGCGTCATTGATAACACATCCTCGACAGAAATAGTCAGCTTATTTTTATACTCATCATTAAGATGTAGATACTCAATAGAATCTACTTTATTATTGATTTGTGCTAAATCTAAGTCATCGAAACTATTCCAAATCAATGTATCATTTCCTTGACCACCATTGACAAAAGCGAAATCTGTATCATAAATGATGATGTAGTCATTACCGCTTCCAGCATCAAAGGAGTTAGCTCCATTTTTGCCGTCTAGAGTATTAACACCATCATTACCCACTAGTGCTCCTGTACCATCT
>NZ_JBHLXE010000026.1:0-695 GCF_042432445.1 Thorsellia kenyensis
CTAGATGAAAAACTATTAAGAAAATGGCCACACCTTAAAACAGCGATTGCAATAGTCAGAGACAGGCAGGTTAAAGGAAAAATAGGGACTTATACTACTTCCTACTATGTATGTACAAATGAAATGACGGAAGAAGAAGCACTTAGAATCGTTCGTCTGCACTGGGGTATAGAAAATAAACTACACTGGATATTAGATGTGACATTAAAAGAAGATCAAAGCGCTGTTCATGACAGGATTGCTGCAAAAAATTTGGCATCTCTAAGAAGAATGACACTGAATTTATTACGAATAACACCACTTCTCGAAAAGAAAAAGGAAGCACCTATGACGGCGAAAATGATGAAATCTGTATTTGATATTAATTTTAGAGAATCGGTAATATTAAATTTAGCAAGGGGATGATTTTAAATGCTGATGAAGCTGGCAAAAGTTTAATCTCCCCCTGACTCTAAAGTGAACTTGCGATTAAAACGCTTAACCCCCTAAAAATTACCCCGGAACTTGTCAAGGGTATTGATGAAGAACATATGCTTATCATCAGACTGTTAGGCGAACCCTACGAGTCAATATATAGAGAGGTTAAAAAAATAACCATTTTTTAACCTAAGAAATAATTATAAAAATATAGTATCGAGTAGAGCACAGGGGTTTCACCCACACCCTCTCACAGAACCGTACGTGAAAGTCTCCCT